>NZ_FRDJ01000006.1 GCF_900143265.1 Fervidobacterium gondwanense DSM 13020
AACGAAAAAAGGGAACAAGTATCTAAGAACATACCTAGTAATGGCAGCGAACGGAGTAAAGACATACGATCCTGTATACAAAGAATATTATCGCAAAAAGTACGCAGAAGCAACAACACACAAACACATGAGAGCGCTAATATTAACTGCAAGGAAATTAGTAAATTTAGTGTATTATTTACTAAAGAACAACGTACCGTATGTACCGATGAAATAGGTAAAAAGAACGAAATCAAGTATGTGAAGAATGAAAGTGAAATATTAAGTTATTGAAAGTCAAAGTGTTGACTAGGTTTTTTATTTTTCTATTTTTTCTCCTCTTGACTTATTACCGGAAATCTTTTAAATGGTGTGGAAACGGTGTAGCCCCCCAATTTTACAAAGCCGTATCTTTTTTGGTACAGTGATATTATACTACAAATTCGTCCCGTAATGCAAATATGTTTACTTGAACAAACAATATTATACAGAAAATAGCAAGAATTATTGCATTACGTTTTTATATTTCCAACTTTTGTGGTAAAATAAAAGCGTGAATTGGAGGTGGTGGGTGTGTATTACAAAGTTTCTCGCGATCCAATTTATTCGGAAATCATGCTGTACCCTATTGAAATAATAACAATAGACACCAAAGCGATGCAAAGGTTAAGATATCTTAGTCAGCTTGTTGGAGCTGAATATGTGTATCCAGGCGCAACGCATACGAGGTTCGCTCATTCCTTGGGTGTTATGCACTTATCCGGTGTTTATGCTGAGCATCTATATGACACACCTGACAAAGTAAGAGTTTTACGCCTTGCCGGTTTGCTCCACGACATAGGACATGGTCCTTTTAGCCATCAATTCGATGATGTTGTTTACAAAAGGTTGGGCTTCAAAGATGGACATGATGATTTTAGGATGAGACTCCTGAGAGAATATTTTCCAAAAGAATTGACAAGAAAGTATGAAGAGGCCCCTTCTCAGTTAAAGAGAGCAATAGTTGAAGACTTAGAAATAACACTCGGGCAGATTTCCGAAAATATGACAGAGAACTTCGCACAATTGATGGAAGAGATAATCAAAGTATATGAAGGAGAGAGTTCTGGAACAATAGATTTCGCTATTGTCCAAGGACCACTCGGTGCTGATAGGCTAGATTTTGTGCTGAGGGATTCATATTATGCCGGAACAAGAGGGTTTGGCACTGGTGCAATAGATAGGCTGATACGCAACTCAATGATAGTTGAACGCGATGGAAAGGAAATTTTGGCCTATGATTCAAAAGTTGTGGACGAAATTTATACAATACTTTTTGGAAGATTTATGATGTACAAAAATGTCTATTTTCATAAGACTTCCAGAGCCGCAGATATGATGATACAAGAACTTTTGGATCTCTCTTACAAAGCACTCAGATTAGATGAAAGAGTGCCAAATTTGGAAACTTTCCTCGATCTAACAGACCAAACAATTATCAATGAAGTGATATTCAACTTTTACAACCTTGTCCAGCAGTACGGTGGAGATGAGGAAACAAAGCAAGCACTGTTAAAGTATGAAATCGATCTACAACCACTTGAACTTGATATAGTCATGGCTTATGAAATCATCGAAAGATTAAAATCGAGAAATCTCTGGAAGGTTGTTCTGGAAACGCCGTTTTCCATTGAGGGTGTAGATCCAACATTGGTGAGTCAAGGAATCGCAAGCGACTTGCTCCAAAAGATTCGTTTAAGGCTTGAAAGAGCAATCGAAATAGCTGATGAAGAGGACAAGAAAGTTATAAAACATGTCATGAGCAATTTCGATGAGATATTCAGAATCGATACACCATACAAACTCACAGTTGTGCATCCGGAAGAATTTTTGAGAAGCAATATATACATAATCAAGAAACATCATCTCATGACTTTTGAAGAGTACGTCCGTTCATATCCCGCATATAATTTCATGAAGAGTAATCTTATTCAAATAATAAGAATTTATGTTACAAAAGACATAAGGGAAATTCTTGAAAAATACAAAATCTTGCCAGAGACAACTATGGAAATAACAACTCGCTGGTAAGTTGGAAAAATCTTGAAAAAGGTGGTTGGTTAAATGGTCCTCCTCTTTGACGTTGGCAATACTCATACAACGGTTGCCTTAACTCGAAACGGCAAGGAATTTGAGAAATATAGACTATCAACGGTACGCTATGAGACAGAAGATGAGCTGTATGCATTCTTGAAGAGCTTTTACAAAGAATATATTGAAAACATTCCTATTGTTGTTTCTTCTGTCGTGCCTTCTATGAACGTGATTTTTGAGTATTTTGCAGAAAAGTACGGAAATGGGCAAGTGTATTTCGTCAGCGCACTTGGATATGATAAGATTAAATGGAATGTCTCTTATCCAAAAGAAATTGGTGCTGACAGGGTTGCCGATGTCATAGCCGCTTACAAAGACTATGGAGAAAATTGTATCGTCATTGACTACGGTACAGCTATAACTATCGAGGTTATCAAAGACGGTTCGTATGAAGGCGGGGCGATATTACCTGGCTTTGCGATGATGATAAACGCGCTTTTCAAAGGTACAGCTAAATTGCCTCTTGTTGAAATCAAGCCATATAATGGATTCATCGGAAAAGATACAGAATCAAACATACAAATAGGAACAATAAATGCAACCGTGGGAGCTATCAAATACGTTATCGAAAACATAGTGAAAGAATATCAGACTCAACCAGTTATAATTCATACAGGTGGTCAGTCTGTTTTTGTGAAAGATATTGTTGAAGGAATAGTTGATAAAGATTTGACACTGAAAGGGATGTACTATTTCTATGAGGAAACGAAAAATTCTACTCGTTAACCCTTGGATAGAAGACTTTGCAGCTTACGACTTTTGGCTTAAACCTTTAGGCTTATTATATGTTGGAAGTTTTCTCAAGAAGCTTGGAATAGAAGTTGACTTAATAGATTTGATGAATAGATATGATCCTTTACTCCAAAGTGAAGTGACCGTGCCAAGAGATAAGTTCTATGGAACTGGTAAGTTTCCACACACGGTCATACCAAAACCAAAAATTCTTAGCTTCATGCCAAGAAGATACAAAAGATACGGAATGCCTGAAGAATTATTCAGAAAAATCTTGAGAGAGCATAGAGGAGAAGTAGGCTCAGCTTTTGTAACTTCTACACTGACTTACTGGTATCCCGGTTATTTCGATACGATAAGGGTAATAAAAGAAGAACTCGACGTGCCAGTATTCTTCGGCGGTTTTTTTGTCAGAAATCAACCTCGTATAGCATTGAACTCAGGAGCCTACATTTTCACAAAAACTGATTTGAGGTTTTTGCCAAGATTTTTAAACGATGTTTTGGACTGGAACATCCCTGAAACGAATATTGACTGGTTTACTGAACTCTCACCAGCTTATGAACTTTATCAACGAATCGGTTATGTAGTGCTTTTGACGACGATTGGTTGCCCTTACAGATGTACTTATTGTATAGCACACAGAAATTGGGAAAAGATGAAATTCAAAAGTCCAGAGAAGGTTATAGAAGAGATTGAAACCTTTTCGCAAATGCATGGCGTAAAAGATATAGTTTTCTTTGATGATGCGATTCTAATAAGTAAAGAAAGACATTTTAAACCAATTCTCAGGTTGATTTTAGAAAAAGGATTGAATAAGCGTCTAAGATTCCATCTTCCAAACGGCATACATGCAAGATTGCTTGATGACGAAACTGCGCATTTGCTTTACGAAGCGAATTTTAAAACTATAAAGCTTGGGTATGAAACATCTGGAAAACTTCAGATAACCACTGGCGGAAAAGTGCGTGATGAAGATCTCGTGAGAGCTTCAGAAATTCTTCACAAAGCCGGATTTACGCACAATGAAGTGAGCGCGTATATAATGATCAATCTGCCGGGACAGTCGCCAGAAGATGTTACAAATGCAATAGATGTTTGTGCCTCGGTCGATATTGATTTCTCCGTAAATGAGTTTACGCCAATTGTTGGGACAGATATTTGGCTTGATTTGGTGAACTCTGGAAGGTTAACAGGTTTGGAAGATCCCTTGTTACTTAACAATACTGTCTTGCCTTATTGGTGGAATAATATGACATACGAACAAATCCACGAAGTAAAAGAATATGCTAAGAATAAAAAACAGGAACTTGGCTGGAAATAATTGAAATATTAAGAAGCATGTAAAGGGGAGGGGGATTCTCTGAAAGAATTATTTCTTTCCGTTACTAAGAATTTACTGTACGGTCTAATTGCTTACGTTCTGATCAGCCTACCTCGAGAGATATTACGGTGCTTGTTCTATAATTTTTTAACACCTAAGGAAAGCCGAAAAACATTGCCTTCCTTGAATCCATTTCGTTACATAGACCCTGTTGGAATTTTCGCATTCATATTTTTTAACTTCGGCTGGACGAGAGCTCCGTTCATAGATTTTACAAAGATGAGAAAGAAAAAGCTCTTCACATATGCTTCGTTCGGAATACTTTCAAGTTTTGTTCTTGCATTCTTGTATGGTTTTTTAGCACGGATTGCTAATCCCGTATTTTTTGATGTCTTATACAGAGCGTCTTTATGGAGTTTCACTTACGGGTTAATCTCTATCCTCCCAGTACCACCACTCGATGGTTCAAGGTTGCTCTTGGCTTTTCTTCCAACTAAATCGTACGAATGGTACATAAAATTCAATGTCTATGGTATTATATTTATGCTTGGACTACTGGTATTGTGGATTTTGCCACTGATAATGCAGCCGTTAGTCATTTTTATCACAACTGTTACAAACTATATTGTTTTTGGAAACTGGTAAAACGCAAGGGGGCGTGGTATAATGAATGAAAAAGCGCAAGAACTCGAGAGATTGGTTGAAGGTATTGTTACGAGTTATACGGAACTTAAGAAGGAAAATGAAAAGCTCTGGAATGAGCTCAATAGAGCTATTGAGAAGATAAGTGAGTTGGAGCGCGAAAAGAATCATCTGGAAAGTTTGCTCAGGAACAATGAGGAAATAATAAACAAATTGGTCGTCAGGGTTAAAGACCTGATGAGGATATTGGAAGTGAGCGAACATGAGGAAAGTTAAAATATCGGTTTTTGGAAAAGACTATGAGTTCGCCACTGACGGTTCTGATGAATTGATAGATTATGTACAAAAGAGGCTCAGAGAACTTCAAGTGACTTATAGATCACTTTACGAAGAAATTCCTTTTGATGAACTCTTGGTGTTAATCGTCTGTGACCTGCTTGAACAAGAATACAACTCACAAAGACAAATTGACGAACTATACATGCGAGTAAAAGAAAAAATAAAGCTTCTGGAGGGAAGATAAGATAGATGACTATTGGATTGTTTGACTCAGGAATTGGTGGTCTCTCGGTTTTAAAAAAGCTAATTGAGACGCTACCGGCCCATTATATTTACGTAGCGGATACCCTTCGTGCCCCATACGGTACGAAATCAAAAGAGACAATAGAAACTTTTAGCCGTGAAATAATCGGCTTTTTGGTGGAACGAAAAGTCGAGCGGATATTTGCCGCTTGTAATACGTCTGACTCAACGTTAGCAAAATACAGGCACGCGTTCAAAATACCATACCACAGTATAATACAAGCTGGCGTTAACGCATCTAAATATGACCGCGTTGCAGTCATAGGTACTCACACAACAGTTCAAAGTGGCATCTACAAACATGCATTGGAAGAGAGAGGCAAAAAGGTATCGCAAAGACCAGCTCAGTTGTTCGTATCTCTCGTTGAAGAAGGTATCTTTTATGGAAATATGGTAGAGGCTGTTGTAAAGTTCTATCTTGAACCTTTCAGAAGATTTAAACCTGATGAGCTAATTTTGGGCTGTACGCATTTTCCTTTCTTGAAAGACATAATATCAAGGGTTATGGAAAATGTTAGGATCATAGATCCTGCCGATGAGATGGTGAGAGAAGTGATACATCTTGTCGGAAGTGGAAAACCTTTCGTAGAATTTTATGTTACTGGAAACCCTGAGGAGTTTGAAAAGAAATTGAAGAAAATAGGGTTCAGGCACCCATACCAAGTCAAACACTTAGAGGTGTCTCAACTTGAACAGAAGGTGATCTACTTTGAAAGAGCTTGTGATATTGACAGGGTACTCGGGAGCGGGTAAGTCAACAGCAGCAGGGCTTCTTGAAGATCTTGGATTCTTTTGCATAGATAATCTTCCGCCAGAGGTCGCTTATCAAGTTGCAAGCATTGTACTCCCGAGTGTAGAGAAGCTTGCAATAGTTATTGACGTAAGGGGATACATGTTCGGAAATGTTATCAAAGCGATAAAAGATGTAAAAGAGAGATTTCCATTTACGAAAATCGTTTTCTTAACAACAAAGAAGGAAATCCTTATTCAGCGTTTTGCGCACACCAGGCGTTCTCACCCACTTTCTAAACAGACAACTTCCATATCCGAGGCAATAGATCTGGAAACTGAAATGATGAAGGATGTTTTCGACATCGCTGATATCTTGATAGATACTTCTCAACTCAACCCCCACCAACTTCGTGAAAAGCTTACAATGTTGCTCGAAAGTAAACAACCAACTGGTTTTACTGTTCACGTGATAAGCTTTGGTTTTAAATACGGCATACCGTTGGATGCCGATTTTGTTTTTGACGCAAGATTTTTCCCAAATCCCTTCTATATTCAAGAACTTCGCTCAAAAGATGGACGCAACGAGGAAGTGAAAGAATTTCTAAGGAACGTCGACGGGGTAAACGAATATGTAGAGAAGATCAGAAGCATCTTAGAATTTGCTATAGCTCGCTACAGAACTGAAGGCAGAAAAGAAATCACAGTTGCCGTAGGCTGTACGGGAGGACGCCACAGGTCTGTATACTTTGCTGAAGAATTATCAAAAGTCTTTGAAAATGCGGGATACGAAACAACGGTTGAGCATAGGGATGTGGCTCTCGGATGAAAGTAGTAGCAGTTGGTGGAGGCACAGGACTCTCCACGCTTTTAAGAGGGCTCAAGAATTTTGATTGTAATCTAACCGCAGTTGTCACTATAACTGACGAAGGCGGAAGCTCAGGAATACTGCGCGAAGAACTAAACGTCCCACCGCCTGGTGATATAAGAAATAACCTTGTAGCTTTGGCAAGTTCTGAAAATATCCTTAGCGCAGTTTTGAACTACAGATTTGAAAACGGATCGCTGGCGGGTCATACTGTCGGAAATATATTGTTAGCCGCTTTAACAAAGATGACCGGTAGCTTTACCGAAGCCATTTCAAAAGTATCAGACATTTTGGCAATTAAAGGAAAGGTCTTGCCAGTCTCGTTAAAAATGGCAAGGCTTTTAGCGATATTTGAAGATGGTGAAGAAATTTGCGGTGAGACAAATATAGTAGAATATTGCAAAAGCTCAAGAAAGAGAATAAGAAAATTGACACTCGAAAACCCGGTTGAAATCAATCCCGAAGTTGAACATGCAATTGTTGAAAGTGATGCGATTATTTTTGGACCGGGAAGTTTGTATACAAGTATCATCGCCAACTTTGTGGTGGACGGTTTTTCAAACGCAGTCAAAAAATCGAAAGCCTTGAAGATTTATGTAAGTAACATAATGACTCAGCCAGGTGAAACAGAAGGTTATACATTGAAAGACCACGTTTATGAAATAGAGAGATACCTTGGTACAAATTTAAATTATATAATACATTCATTACCACCTGAATCTAATGTACTTGAAAGATATGCACAGAAAAGCTCGTATCCAGTAAAGATTGACATCGATGACACAAGACTTGTCGTTGGACACTTTTCACGAGTACTTTACGAGACAGAGCACAGGATAAGGCACGACTCTTTCGCAGTAGCAAATGCTATTTTTAATCTGCTAACATCAAAAATAGAAAATATTGATAAAGCACAATCAGAGGTGACAATGTGAAATACACATTTTCCGAGGAAGTTAAAGGTGAATTGTGCCAAGTCGAAATACTCAGCATCGAGGAAGCTCGTGCTGAGTTAAGTGGTTATTTAAAAGGTAGGGGAACATATGTAAAAACTTCTGTTGATAGCTACATATCATTAGAAGTCGGATTTATTCCAGCAGCTCGCAGAATAATGAATTTAATGCATACATTGGGGACAGATAAGAAAAAACTCACATTGATTAAAAACCGGCTACAAAGAAAGAGAGTTCAGATTTTTATCCCTACGGATATTCTTGAAAAGCTCGAGATTTCAATAATCACTGTTCCGGAAGGCATAGAAAAAGATATAGGTCTTTTTGGAGCATTTTTGCGTGGGTTGTTTGTTTCAACTGGTTCTGTAACTGACCCATTGAGGAGTTATCATTTTGAAATTGTTTCTTACAATGAGCAGCTACTGTACTATATTCAAAAAAATCTGGATGAAATTCTCGGCGTATATGGTAATATTACAAAATTGAGGTATAATTATAGATATTATCTCAAAAGCGGGCAAGATATACAAGAACTCTTTGAACTAATGGGAGCTATAAGAGCATCAGCTCATTTGGAAAAGATAATAACATCAAGAGAGATAAAGGCGGATATAAACCGCACACTTAATTTTTTAAGTGCTAATGCCAAAAGAACTGGTGAAAGCAACGCAAAGCAGATTGAGATTATAAACAAGATCAAAGAAGCTGTCGGGCTTGAAAATCTTCCTGAGGATTTAAGACTATTTGCTCAGCTGAGATTAGAAAACGAAGAATTGTCACTTACAGAAATTGGCGAACTGTATGATCCACCTCTCACAAAAAGCATGGTATACACGAAAGTTAGGAAACTGATGAAAATATACGATCAACTCGATAGTCTTGTGAGAGAAAAAAATGTGTAAATACAAATAAGAGTGGTGAGGTACGTGAGATGTCCATTCTGCGGTTACGAAGATACGAGGGTTTTGGACTCCAGAGAACTCAGCGAAGGAAGAGCAATTCGAAGAAGGCGCGAATGTCCCAACTGCCACGCAAGATTTACAACATACGAGCGATATGAAACAGGCCCAATAACTGTTGTAAAAAAAGATGGTCGAAGAGAAAAATTCGACAGAAAAAAAATTCTAAATGGACTGCTAAAAGCATTTGAAAAACGGCCAGTCACTACTGAAGATATAGAAAGAATTGTTGATAATGTTGTTTCCACTCTTCAAAAAAGCGGCGCGATCGAAATCAGCACTGAACTGATAGGGAAAATAGTGATGGAAGAACTGAGGAAAATAGACCAAGTTGCATATGTGAGATTTGCGTCTGTTTACAAAGATTTCAGGGAAATTGATCAGTTCATAGAAGTCATTAAAGAACTTAGAAACGAGAATCAAAGTAAATTCTAATAGTTTTAAAATGCGAAAGAGCGCGTAGGAGGGATTTACGGATGGAAAAAGTGAAACTCACGAAAGCAGGTTACGAGAAACTTAAACAAGAACTCGATGAATTAAAAAGACAACTCATGTTTGAAATTCCGGAGAGAATTAAAGCTGCAAGAGAGCTCGGAGACTTGTCAGAGAATTCAGAATATCAAGAGGCAAAGAATGAACAAGGAAGAATAGCTTCAAGGATAAATGAACTCGAACAGATGCTCATGAATGCAGAGATAATAAGTGACAATTTTGATTCTTCAACTGTCGGTTTGGGCGATTGGGTACTCCTTAAAAACCTTGAGAACGGTAGCGAAATGAAAGTACAGCTTGTCAACCCTCAAGAAGCAGATATATTTGCAAATAAGATAAGCATAGATTCTCCACTCGGTAGAGGAATAAACGGTGCTAAAAAAGGTCAGACAATAAAGATTAAAGCACCAAAGGGCATAGTGAAGTATCAGATAATGGATATAACCGCTGAATAATCTTGGCTTTAAGTAGTAAATCCATAGGAGGGATTTATCTTGTTAAAGGATTTTAGGGAGCAACGAATCAGGGAAATTGAAGAAATCAGAAAACTTGGAATCAACCCGTATCCTTATTCATATAACAAAACACACACAACAGAGGAAATAAAAAAAGATTTCGAACACTTAGCCAATGGCGAAGTCACAGACAAAAAAGTATCTACGGCCGGAAGAATCATGTCTATCCGTGAACACGGTAAGAGTGCGTTCTTCCACATAAAGGACACATTTGGTCGTATACAAGCTTACGTAAGAAAAGATAAAACTGAAAACTATGAATTTTTCAAAGAACATATAACAATGGGCGACATAATAGGTGTAGAAGGCGTCGTTTTTAAGAGTAATACGGGTGAAATCACGATACTTGTAGAGAAGTTTGAATTACTCAATAAACCACTCAGACCAATGCCAGAGAAATGGCACGGAATAAAAGATAAGGAAATACTTTACAGACAAAGATACGTCGACATGATCGCAAATGATGAAACAATAAAGAGATTCAGAATGCGTTCTGATATAATAAGAATGATAAGAGAATTCTTAACACAAAAAGGCTTCTTCGAAGTTGAGACGCCTATTTTGCAGTACCTTACCGGCGGGGCATCAGCAAGGCCCTTCATCACACACCTCAACGCTCTTGATATCGAAATGTACTTGAGAATAGCTACTGAACTCCATCTGAAGAGATTTATCGTCGGCGGTTTTGATAAAGTATACGAAATAGGAAAAATATTCAGAAACGAAGGTATCTCATACAAACACCACCCAGAATTTACGTCTATCGAGCTGTACCAAGCATATGCTGATTACGAAGATATGATGAACCTTACAGAAGAGCTAATCACATACCTTGTCGAACAGCTTTACGGAACGACTAAAATCACGTACCAGGGGCAAGAAATAGATTTCACAAGGCCGTGGCGTAGAGTTAAGATGCGTGACTTCATCAAGGAAAATTTAGGCATCGATATTCTCGAAGATAGCGACGAAAAAATGGCTGAGTTCCTGAAATCAAGAGGTGTAGAAATAGACATAAACGATAGAGGCCATATGATTGAAAAGCTGTGGGACCTTGTTGAAGACAAGGTTGTGCAGCCCACATTCTTGTTGGAACACCCAGTTGAGATTTCGCCGCTTGCAAAAAAGCATAGGGAAGACCCAAGAGTTACGGAAAGATTTGAACTAATTATCTACGGTAGAGAAATGGCAAATGCATTCAGTGAGCTTAATGACCCTGTTGATCAACTTGAAAGATTCATGAACCAACTCAAGCTAAGAGACCTTGGCGACGAAGAAGCGCACATGATGGATAAAGACTTTGTCAGGGCTCTTGAATATGGAATGCCACCAACAGGCGGATTGGGAATTGGTATAGATAGGCTCGTTATGCTCCTCACAGACAGTGCAAATATCAGGGACGTCATAGCATTCCCGCTTGTAAGGCCTGAAGGCGATGTAGATATTGAAGAAATCGAAATTTCTGAGGAAGCAAAAGAAGGGGGAGAAGGAAGATGAGTAAGGAAAGTAAGGATGTAAAGCTTAGGAAAACTATTAGCAAGTGGCAACAGATTTTCATCTGGGTTATAGCTATCGCATTTATCGCAGGTATAGCACTCTGGGCTTTGGCAGTTAACTACTCACCGAGCGCAAAGAAAGCAAAGAGGACTATCGAAGAAGCAGTCGGATACTTGACAGTAGATGGCACACCTGTGAAAAACGAAAAGTATTGGATTTTCCCAGAAGAAGTTGAGCAGACATATGGTGACCTTCTTGCACAATACAATAACCCAACATTGGACCCAGCATTCGAACAACCATACGTCAAAACGCTTGTGGCAGTAGATCTACTCAACAAGAAAGTGATACTTTACTACGCCGAACAAAACAAAATTAAAGCTGATCCAGCCAAAGTAAAAGAAGAAGTGAAAAAAGAAGTAGACGCAGTAAAGAAAGACCAATCAAAATCTCAACAGATTAAGACGCAGTACGGAAGCATATCAAATTACGAAAAGGAATTCAAAGCTCAAAAGGAAGTAGAACTAACAATCCAGGCAGTTAAGGACAAACTCGGCGCAGTTTCTGAAGACGAGATGAAGAAATATTACGAAGAGAATAAAGCTGATGTAATCACTAAATACACAAAAGCGGAAGTCGCATACGCTACATTTGATACGAAAGAAAAGATGCAGAACTTTGTTGCACTCGCAATGGATAAAGGCGTTACAGCCGCTGCTTCTGAAGCATCTGTTACTTTCACAGACTACACACTTACAAAAGGTACACTACCTGAAGAACTTGAATCACAAATATTCGATGCAACATCAACCATCGTTTCGTTCCCATACAATGAGACATATTTCGTTTTTAATGTAAAGAGTGTGCAGAAAGTCGATACATTTGACAACTTCAAGGCCTCAAGCGCGTACAGTGAAGTGCTCGGAGAATTACAAAACAAGAAATTTGCTGAGAATTTAAACAAATGGAAAGAAGAAAACAAGGTAGACATAGCATTTAACGATCCGGTTTACAAGACCTGGTATACTGCATTATCTTCTGAAGAAAAAGATTTATTAAATGCTTACAAAAAATTGTATGAAGAACTTTTCAGCGAAGATGAAAATGTTAGAACGGATCTTCCATACGAGCAAAAAGCAGCGTTTATAGTAGTTGCTGATAGGATCGCAGCAAGCACCGACACAGCATTAGAAGTAGTAAAAGCAGATGTCAAAGAATTTGAGAAAAAGATCGTTCAGTCCATATACGACCAAATAAAAGGTTCTTCGCTCGAGATATTAAGAAGAATGAAAGAATACTATCCTGAAAAGAAAGACATCGCGTATGATTACTACTCAAAGCTTTATGATCAAATAAAACCATACCTCTCAGTAGGTGGAGCATACTACGTAATGAACCAACTCTTTGAAATCTATCAAGGTTTCGCAGATCTTGCTGAATCCACTTCGACAGATGTAAAGATACGTGCAGATTCGTACTACAAGCTGTACGATATGAACAAACAACTCGACGATCCAAAAACGGCAAAGGAGTACCTCGCAAAACTTAAAGAGATTAAACCAGATTACAGCATTAATTTCGAAACCGCCGAAAAAGAACTCGAAGATATGATGAAGCAAAAGGAAACAAACAATCAGACAAACGAAGCAACACAAACAAGCCAGAACAAATAAGCAATCAAAAATCCCCCGCATTAGGAGTGCGGGGGATTATTTATTGAGCTACTACTTCAAAATCTGGAGGTGTGCGTATGATTAACTTGAGAAGAGTATTTTCATTTTTGGTACTTTTGTCTGTTGTTCTATTTCCCGTTATTGCTCTTTCTGTACAACAATCTACAGAGGTTAAGATTCTTGGATACTTAGAAATGGACGGAAAAGCACTTGAAGGTTCGCAAATAACAGAAAGCGACGTTGAAGATATTTACCAAGCATATCTTGACTATTACGGTTCTTTCGATCACATTTTCGAAGAACCCTACGTTAAAGCGTTGGTAATAGACCAAATCCTGAAAGATAGATTCATAGAATACCTTTCAAAAAAGGAAGGATTAAGCATCGAAGAATTTGAGGAAAAACATTCACAAATTACTGATAAAGACATGGAAGAATATTACGATGAAAATCGTGCAGAAATCATGGAGGAACAATACGTTGATTTTGATTATGCGGTTTTCGAAACACAGGAAGAGGCGTCTTCGTTCTACGAGCTGGCGCAAAAATTAGGTTTCCAAAAAGCTTTGGAGTCTCTCCCAGAAACGTCGACGCATGAAACAGACACATATGAAGGACTGAAAAAATCAGAAACAGGAGATGCTTTTGTAGACATACTCTTTGGCGATTATGAAAATAAATTGAGACTGCACTCGACAGAGAATGGGAATTTTGTTTTTTACATAAGGAAATTAAACGATCTTTCAACGTTTGAGCAATTCAAAGATTCTCCGCTCTATGCAGAAGTTCAGTCTAATCTTTCGCAGAATAAATTCCAAAAATACATAGAAGAAAAAATCAATAGTGAGAAGGTTAACTACGTTACTGCGAAAGAGTATGAAATCTGGGTAAAGATAGTCCGAGGGATTCCAGCTGAAGAAATATTGAATCATCATATTAAAGATGTGTTTGATTCCACCGGTAATTTAACCACTGAAGAACCTTGGACTATATCTGCAATCCTAACGGTTATAGAGGACGCAAAACTTCAAGATGAATTTTCGAAAGAATACGAAAATGGAATCCGCAAACTATACGATTTGGGCAACAAATCTTTCTTAGTTTTGGCAAGGTTAAAGCAGTATGATAATTCCGAAAAGGTGTCAATTGAATACAACGTCGAGCTTTCCAAAATACTTATTTCTTACATTGAAAACGGGGACACTCTCTCTGTAATGCAATATATATACAACAACATTATGGAATTGAGTAACTTAAGCGATTCATCAAATCCTGAAATTAGGCAGACCGCTCTTGAGTATCTCTATAAGATGTATGAGGCTTTAGGAGACGATGAGGCCGCAGAGGTATATCTTGAACAATTAAAGAATGAGAATCCAAATTATGAAGAAGAATGATCAAGAGTAATTAGAGAAATTCTTTGGTACTGGGGGTGTGATGATGCACTGGGTGATAACTGGTGCAAATCGTGGTATAGGGCTTGCCATCACAAAACAATTGTTAAAAGAAGGTGAAAAAGTTACTGTGGGCATTAGAACATCGATGCCCTTTGAACACATTAACCTAACTGTTTTGAAAGTCGATACGTCAAATCCTGTTTCTATCTCAGAATTTGCTGAAAAAATAGATGAACCAATCGACGTACTAATAAACAACGCAGGAATACTGATTGAGGAAAGATTTCCAAACGTTACCGAAGAAGGCATGCTGTTATCTTTCAAAGTCAACACGATGGGGCCCTACATGCTGATTCAAGAGTGCGTTAAACTGAACAAGCTGAAAGACGGTTCAAAGATAATCAACATCTCAAGTATCCTCGGCAGTATAGCAAACACGGGTGGGACAACATCCGTTCCCTACTCTATTTCAAAAGCAGCACTGAATATGGTTACGAAATTGATGGCTCACAGGTTGAGAAATATGTACGTTATTTCTATGCACCCCGGTTGGGTTAAGACAGACATGGGTGGTGAAAATGCTCCAGTATTGCCCGAAGAATCGGCATCGGGTATAATTAATGTAATAAGAAAACTTGATAAAACAGGGGTTTTCTTAGACTACACTGGAAATTCCATAGAGTGGTAGAATTTCTTAAAATGTTTAGTAGAAACAAGCTCCCGTAATTAAAAAAGTGAAATAGAATAGTAATCATTGGGGGTATCTTCATATGAATATAAAGCGTGCACTGATAAGTGTATCGGACAAAACAGGTATTGTAGAATTTGCGAAGGAACTTGAGAAACGAGGTGTTGAAGTAATCAGCACTGGCGGAACTGCTCATCTCCTTTCTGAATCTGGAATAAATGTCAAGCAAGTATCTGACGTAACAGGGTTTCCAGAAATATTGGGAGGCAGGGTCAAAACTCTTCATCCGTTCATTTTCGGAGGAATACTTGCAAATTTTGACGAAAAATCCCACATACAAGACCTTGAAAGGCACAACATAACCCCAATAGATATGGTAGTTGTTAATCTGTACCCATTTGAAGAAATTCAAAAACAAACAAGAGACGAGGACGTGCTCATCGAAAACATAGACATCGGTGGAGTTGCACTGCTGAGAGCGTCAGCAAAAAACCATCGAAACGTTGTCGTTGTCTGTGATCCGGCAGACTACGAGAAAATTATCAAATCACTTGACTTATGTGGAGACGTGCAGTTGCATGATAGAAGAATCTTGGCACTCAAAGCATTTTACTATACTATGAAATACGATGCGACAATCCATAGAGTGCTATCTGAGCTGTTTGCTTCGGAAAAATTTGAACACATGACGTTCGAAAGATTTTCCAATCCACACGTAGATTACGAGGTTCTTGACAAAGTTGATGACAAATTAATAAAACTCAGTGAGCACACATCAGAATCGTTAGCTATCACATTGGGCGCCATCGTTGTTTCACTTGACCATAGCCTTATAGTCGGTTTCAACGATTCCACACCAACTTCTATGGTAAACATACGAAACTCAGGTGGTAGGTTGTGCGATTTAACAGGTACAACCGTTGTGCTCAGAAGGTTGACAAACGACATTGCAAGGAAACTTAAGGAAAGTACGTTCAAGACTATCGCCTGTGAGGAAATAGAAGACATAGACTTTGCAAAAGAAAGCTTAAAAAATAAAAAGATAATAACGTACTCTTACTTAAAATCGTTAGATAACCTTGAAAATATAAAAACAGCATCGCTGTTAGAAAACATACTTTTAAGAACAACAGTAAATGTTTCCAACGCACCTCAACTTCTCTTAGCACTAATGCCGAAGTATAGCATCATCGCAGAATTAGAAGATGGGTTCTTCAAATTCGAAGTTGACCTATTAAGCCCAACAGAAGCTCTTGAAAAGATATTAGAAAAGACTCCTGTAAAGATAATAAACGTATACGTAAATGGTCCAGTGGATAGTTTATTTAAGAAAATGTGCGGCGAAAACGGAATAAACATCTTCACTATTTAGAAATTGGCACGGTTTTTAGAATAACCCCTTTAGCCAAGCTTGTGAGCATGCTCACAAGCTTTTTTGTTAATTCGTACAAATTCTCCAATCTTCCTTCTTCCTCAGCTTTCTGAAAATCTTCTATCCGAACTCTTCTTTCAAAAAGGATTGATCCGAACGCTTTCTTAATCTCTTCGTGTATCGAAAAAAACGATGTGTATGAGTAAACAATGGCTTCATAAATCAGCTGTTCATCGGAAATTGGAAGTATGAGTGGCTTTGAGGACTTTATCAACTCCCGAAACTCATACTTACTTTTTGAAAAATATAAAAGAAACGTCATATAATCATCGTAAGCGGAATGTGCGTTTCTCAATAACATTCTCATCCTTTCGTCGAACAGATACAATAGCAGTTCTGGAACTGTTCCGGGTCTGACATGATACGGCTGCATCAAATCCTCCAAATAGTGCAAAGAATATGCTAGAAACCTATAACCCCAGTACTTATCACCTTTTTGAAAAGCATTCTTAGACATGTTGAGAAAGTGTAAAAATGACTTATCGCCCTCAAAGTATTCGAAGAACGAGACCTTAAAATATCCATGTCTATTTGCCTGTGTTTGTCCGAGAAAAAGAGAAGCGAAGAAGTTATCTTCAACAAAGTCCATACCATTATCCGGCAGTGATGAATATACTAAGTAAATCATCCAAACCGGAACCTTCCCATCGGAAAGATCTAAATCTGGCACAATATCTATAACTGTTTCTTGCAGTATGTCGTCCTCTCTATCTATCTTCTTCTCACCTTTTTGGACTAAATCATAAGTAATGTACCTTCCTGGCTTGTAATTTCGAGATTCTGAATATGAATATTCCGAAATTTCCACCAATTTGCTGTAATCAAAACCGTCGATTGAAGTGACAACAAGAAAAGTGAAAACACCGTGCGAGCTCCAAGAAAATGCCGTTATTTGGAAAATGAGTAGTATAATTAAGAAAAACAATGCAATAGATAATCTTTTCATATACAATCTCCTTTTTCAAATTCTTGTGTATTATATTGTGCGACTATTATATCACTGAAAACGCATATTTATTCCTTTAAGAAACTCAAAAGATGCGAGTAGGGGGGGATATTATGAAAATAGTTCACACCTCAGACCTTCACTTAACAGATGATGAAAAATACCAGCACAGATGGGATGCACTAAAAGAAATTGTGGAAGTCTTCAAGAAAGAACAAGCAGACATTCTAGTGATTGCAGGAGATTTATTCGATTCTGTAACCGATGCCAACAAAACATATGAAAAGCTGCGGAAGATACTCGATGAAATCCAAGTTATTATCCTTCCTGGAAACCATGACAATGAGTTTTACAACATAGAAGGCAAGCATTTGGGCAGTAATGTTACCGTAATAACAAGTATTGATGCGTACTTAGATTTTGATAACGTTAGAGTATTAGGATTACCGTACGAAGAAGGGTTAAACACTACAGAAAAAGTATATGAAAAGCTCCGGTATGCATCAAGTTTAAAAAAAACAGACAAGCTTAACATACTGCTCTTTCACGGCGAGCTTCTCAGCACATCTTACACTACTGCGGACGATTTCTACGAAAAAGGCAGGTACATGCCTGTTGAACTTGAAACGTTAAATTCCTTAGGGTTCAGCTACATTTTGGCAGGGCATTTTCACACAAGGTATGATGTAAGAAATATGGAAAACGGATACTTTATATATCCTGGTTCTCCCGTTTCAATCTCTCAAAAAGAAAAAGGCAAGCGGAAAATTAACATCGTCAAGTTGGGGGAAACACCGAAGCCTGTAGAACTGAATTCGTTCCACTACATTGAAAAAGAGGTACGCTTAAGTATAGACGATGACCCTATCGAAAGAATAGATACTACTGTCCAACAAACATTCCAAGAATCCCAGAACAGCAAATTCCTGCTCCTTCTCAAAGTAACGGGGTATTTCAATGGAGCTAAGTTTTCCATCACAGAACAGATGGTGAATATGCACTTAAATAGCCTGAAAAGAGACTACAATATTGAATGCCAATTCGATGCAAAAGACATAGGAAACATTATCGCTAACGACAAGTTAATGCGAAAAATTATCGAAAAAATAAACAGCAAAGGATTAGACGAAGAAAAGCGATATGCCATTATCAAAAGACTTGTAGACGCATTTTTGGAAATCAAGTAACACTGGAGGGATAAAAATGAGAATAAAAGAAATAAACATCAAAAAATACGGACCTATTGAAAACAAAGTATACAAACTTGGGAACTTCACGCTCTTTTACGGACCGAACGAAAGCGGAAAGACGATGATGGTTGATGCTATATTAAGATTACTAATTGGGAAGAAGAAGGGTAATTCTAGTATTTACAAAGATATAAAAGGAATAGATAGAGTCAGTGAAGACCCGGCAGGTTTTGTATTAATCGACAAAAATGGTGAAGAGGTAACGATAAGCAGTGGTGAATTTGCCAAGACCTTTAAAATACAACCTGATGAACTGAGGGGAATACTAATCATAAGAAATAGCGACTTAACGATAACCGAAAACGAGTCAAGCGTCTATTCACAAGTTGCAGATAAACTGGTGTCAACAGACATAAACAAGATTAAGGTGATAAGGGAGAGAATATCAGACAGAGCTGTTACAACAGACAGAGGGGAATATAAGAACCAAGAAGGTAAGAAATATAAAGATAAGTACAACGTTGCAAACCTATTGGTCGAAGAAATTGAGAAACTCACCAGTACCTTAAAAGAGAAAAAATACGACACAATGGAAATTGAGATGTCCGAACTTTTGGAAGAACAAAAACAAATAGAGGATACTATTAAAAAGGTAAAGCTTCTAAAGAAGAAGGAACTTGTAAAAGACTGTAAAAAACTGTTGGAAGATTTAAAAAGAATTGAAAAGGAACTAAGTACAGTTGAGATATATTCTGAAAATGACCTTGAAAACATATCAGTTAGAGAATCTAAAATCGAAAATACCAAAAAACAGTTAGAAGGATTAGAAGGTGAGATTAACAGACTTAGAGAAAAACTGAACAACATATCTGTAGAACTAAGGGACAAGAATTATTATTTACCAGAAAAGATAAGTCTGAACAACAAAGCTGAGTCGTTAATAGATGAAATCTCATCTTACAAGCAAACATACATAAAAAAAGATGTCTACAAGAGAAGGGCAGCTACACTCAAAAAATGGAGTTATATACCGCTCGTAGCTGCAGGTATTATTTTTCTCATATTCCTTCTTTTAAATCGAAATTTGATACTTCCTTTCTTAATCTCAGCTGGCCTCACAGTGATAAGCATTGTTTGCTTTGCAGTCTTAAAAAATACCAATAACTATCTAAAAAAAGAAGAGGAAGAGAAGAACAAGATACTAAGTGAGGGAAGTGCCATTTTTTCTATGGGCTTCAATGACATTGCAGAGTTAGAGTATGAAATAATGAAATCTCAAAAACAGTTCAAAGAATTCGATGAGGAAAGGAAGAGGTTAGGGTTTGAGGAAACTTCGCACGAAACGTTCAAAAACGATCTTGAAAAGAAACACCAAGAACTTCTTGCAGAACTAAGCAGAGAGCAGGATTTGTATAACAAGACACTTCTTGCATTGAAGGTTGCCAACAAAGAAGAACTTAAGGAAAAATTAGAACACAAACATTTATTAGATTCGGAAAGGAAAAAAGTCCGAAGCATTCTTGTTAAGAATTTAGAAGTACTGACTAACAGTAAGCTGAACGACAACGAACCAATAGAACTGCTTGAACATACTATAGAGTCACTTTTAAGCCAAGAGTTAGCACTACTTGAGAACCAAAGTGATGAAGAACTTGGCTCGCTTATAAGATTGGATATTGACGAGCTCGACGAAAAGAATGCAGAAATTAACCAAAGACTTGAGAAGCTACGCTCTGCAATAAGCATATTCCAAAACACTATCCATAAAATCGCTGCTGAGGCTTTAAGATATGGGCTTAGTGAATGCCTTCCTGTCGACGACATAGACAATTTGTACATTTCCGACATCGAAAAACTAAAAGAAAACCTTCTCAAGTTTATCAAAGAGCTTGAAAGACAAAAAGAATATGATGAAATAGCAAGAAATATCCTCAGTGAAATCGAAGTCGAAGAGAAAAGCACAATAAGCAGACTATTTACAGAAAGCAATTTGATAAAGATATTTACGGATATAACCGACAACAGATACACCGTTCAATATGATGATAAAAAGAACAGACCTGTGGTAATTGACGGACGAGGCAGAACGTTTGAGCCCTATCAACTCTCCGCTGGCACATACGATCAACTCTACTTTTCCATACGCCTTGCGTTAGCTGAACAATTATTCGGGAACGAAAAAGCGTTTTTCATATTGGACGATCCGTTTATAAAATACGATAAAAATCGGCTCAAGAAACAGCTCGAAAAGTTATTTGAACTCTCCAAACAAGGTTGGCAGTTTGTGTATTTTACGGCAAAGGATGAGGTACTGGAAACTTTGGAAAACCTCCAAGTGCCTGATTCAACCAACAATGCGCTAAAAGATATTCAAATATATAACATTGTTGATAGTTAAGGTTAAAACTTCAAAAAGCCGGCATATGCCGGCTTTATTTTTTGTTGTTTTTTCTACATTAATATTATCACCACTATTTGATGCGTAACATATGTTACAGTATTTCCACAGCACAACTTGTATAATAATGATGACTTAGGCAAAACTAATTAATAACTTTTTGGAGGTGGTAGTATGGCAGAAGTTTTCAACAAAAGAGAATACTTGAAGAATCTCATCAGAAGAGCTGATAAGAATCCGGAAGAGCTTGAAAAACTGAAGGAAGAGATAAAGGCAGTTATCAAAGAGCTCCAACCAGTCGAAATCGCAATTGTAGAGAACGAGCTTTCAAGAGAAGACGGCATAAGTGTCGAGAAAATTAGAGAAATCTGCGACATCCATCTTGAACTTATGGAAGAGTTCCTAACCGAAGAACCAAATCTCGAGCACTGGCACCCGATATACATATCAATGAAGGAGCACGAGAAGTTGCTCATACTTATGAAGCAGATGAAGAATCTCGTTGAAGCAACTGTCTCCAACCCGACTTTTGAAAATCTCTTAACTCTCGCAAAGTTAACCGAAGATTTGAAAGGAATAGAATTGCACTTTCAAAAGCAGGAATACGGAATATTCCCGTACGTGGAAAAATATGGTGTTGAGCAGCCACCGAAGGTGATGTGGTCAGAACATGATACGATGAGAGCTATGATAAGAGACTTTGCACAGATAATAGAAAACAGGGATTTGGAAGGTTTAAAATCACGCGGAGCACAGATAATGACTCAACTGCTCGAGATGTTCATGATGCACGTGCATAAAGAGAACCACATATTGTTCCCAACAGCTCTCAGCCTAGTTTCGGAAGATGAGTTCAAACTCATCAGGAAAGTCTTTGACGAAATTGGATACTGCTGCTACTTCCCTGAAGCGTTCACTGAAAGTTTACAAGAGCAGAAGATTCCAAGCAGCGAAGGAATTGAAAAACTCATAAGTGCATATAAGGAGATGAAGAATGCCTTAAAAGCGATCGGATACATAGACGAAGAAGATACAGACACCGTAAAACTTCCCTCTGGAAGCTTTAGGAAAGAAGAACTCGTTGCAATGCTCAATACATTACCATTTGATATCACGTTCGTAGATAAAGATGACAAAGTGAAATACTTCAGCGAAGGAAAGGATAGAATATTCTTAAGAACACGCTCCATCATTGGAAGGTCAGTTCAGAACTGCCACCCGCCAAAGAGCATACACATAGTTGAAAAGATTCTGAACGATTTCAAATCCGGCAAGAGAGACCACGCAGATTTTTGGATAAAGCTCGGTGACAAATACGTACTCATCAGATACTTTGCGGTAAGGAATGAAAAAGGCGAGTACCTTGGTACGTTGGAAGTCACACAAGATATAGCACCTATCCAGAAGATAACAGGTGAAAAGAGAATTTACGATGAAGAATAATTGAACAAGAAGGAGGTAAAGCCATGGTTTACAAAGTAGGTGATGTAGAGAATCTAATGAAAGGTCCAATCGATGCGAGAAGGTTTTACAACTCAGAAAAAGCTATCGTAGCAAAAATCACGCTCCAACCAGGAGCAGTGCTTGAAAAACATTCATCAAAAGAATTTGCATTGCTTTTTGTGCTCAGCGGTTGCGTAGAGGTGGAAATCGGAGATAACGTTTACGATTTAGAAAAAGATTCTCTCATAGAATTCCCAGAAAACATACTTCACAGTGTTACAAACAAAACAAGCGAGGTAGCAGAAGTCTTGGTTGTCAAGATTAAATAAACTCTCTAAATACGAGAAGAAGCCGGTATTTCCGGCTTCTTTCTTGTTATTTTTTAGTTCGTAGTTGGTGTATAATTATAAATACCGCTACCGTATCCACTCTGAAGGGAGGTGGAAATATGAAGCACAGGAATGTTATCGTCTTTCTTTTAGTTACTATGCTTATTTTTTTGAGCACTTCAGGCTTTGCTAAATGGACTGAAAAGAAAGAAAAGGATCCAAAAACCGGTAAACCTGCGGTCATTATAGTTTCTCCAGAAGGGAAAGCAAATCCGAACAAATCACTTCCAAACCTTACGGCAAGTCTTGTTATATCAACAGTAGGCTCTTCAGAGAACGTATACATTCGCTTTGGGATAGCATTGCCATTTGTCATTAAAGAGATACCTGCTCAAATCAAAATTATTCAGCCAGGTAAGAAAAACCCAAAGGTAGTAGATGCGAAGCTTGTGAGTTACAACGGCTATTGGTACATCGTTGATGGTCACAAATTCTCAAAAGATTTGAAAAATGCTTCAAGCGTTGAGCTTATACTTAACTTCGGGATGTTTTCAGTGACGGTGAATATCCCTATAAACTAAAAAAACAAAATGGGCGGTTTTATCCGCCCGGTTTGCTTAGTTAACTATAATCGCTTATTGTTGTTCTCCAGCTGTTCCACCTTGTGACTGTTGTTTGTAGAGGTACTCTCCTATCTTCATACTTTCTCTCTGTAAGTCATCGAAGAGCATCTTGATTTTTGCAATATCATCTCTGTTGATCGCGTCTCTAAGGTCTTTGATAATCTCCTCAAGTCTTTCCTTCGTATCAGATGGTATCTTCTCGCTGTTTTCCTTAAGGATCTTTTCTATGTGATATGCAAGGTCGTCCGCTTTGTTCTTCAATTCAACTTCTTCTCTCTTCCTCTTGTCTTGCTCTTCGTACATCTGGGCTTCTCTAATCATTTTTTCAATTTGGTCGCTGCTCAGCTGTTGTCTTCCTGTGACAACCATGGACTGCTCCTTACCTGTACCGAGGTCTTTTGCAGACACGTGGACAATTCCATCACTGTCTATATCAAACGTAACCTCAATTTGTGGTACTCCTCTTGGTGCCGGTGGAATTCCGACGAGCTGGAAGCTTCCAAGGAATATGTTATCCCTTGCCATTGCGCGTTCACCCTGGTAAACCCTTACCTCAACACTTGTCTGTCCATCCTCAGCTGTTGTGAAGACCTTGCTCTTTTTGACAGGAATCGTCGTGTTCCTAGGTATAACAGGTTCTAAGAGTCCACCTTTTACTTCAACGCCAAGCGTCAACGGTGTAACGTCAACAAGCACAACGTCTTTGTCTTTTGCACCTTCTGTACCGCCAAGAATTGCCGCTTGAATTGCCGCACCTATCGCGACGGCTTCGTCTGGGTTCACGTTCTTGTTTGGATCTTTTCCAAATATGTCCTTGATGAACTTCTGGACCATCGGTACCCTTGTCATACCACCGACGAGGATTATTTCGTCTATGTCCTGCGGTGAAAGTTTTGCATCGCTTAATGCTCTTTCAATCGGTTCTCTTGTCTTTTCAACAAGGTCTCTTGTAAGTGATTCGAACATAGCTCTTGTAAGCCTTATTTCAAGGTGAAGTGGACCTTCCGCTGTTGCAGTAATGTACGGCAAGCTTATGTCCGTCTCAAGTTTTGAAGAAAGCTCTATCTTTGCCTTTTCAGCAGCATCTCTCAATCTTTGCAATGCTTGTTTGTCGCTTCTTAAATCTACACCGTACTGTTTCTTGAACTCATCTGCAAGATAGTCAATTATTCTCTGGTCGAAATCGTCACCGCCGAGGTGGTTGTTACCGCTTGTTGCGATAACTTGAATAATTCCGCCACCTATTTCGAGTATCGAAACGTCAAACGTTCCACCGCCAAGATCGTAGACAAGAACCTTTCTTTCGCCTTCCATTTTGTCAAGACCATAAGCAAGAGCAGCAGCAGTTGGTTCGTTGATGATTCTAAGAACTTCAAGGCCGGCTATGATACCAGCTTCTTTTGTTGCTTGTCGCTGAGCATCGTTGAAGTAAGCTGGACAAGTAATAACTGCCTTTTTAATTTCACCACCGAGGTATTCTTCTGCGTCTTTTTTGAGCTTCTTAAGTATGTACGCACTGATTTCTTGTGGAGTGTATTCTTTGTCATCGATCCTCACCTTGTAGTCAGAACCCATTTTTCTCTTTATAGACTTAATGGTTCTTTCTGAATTGAGAATAAGTTGCCTCTTTGCCGGTTCACCAACGAGTATCTCGCCACTCTTTGTAAAAGATACTATAGATGGGGTCGTCCTGTTTCCTTCTGCGTTTGAAATGACTTCTATGCTTCCATCTGGCTTCATCCAAGCAATAACTGAGTTTGTCGTTCCAAGGTCTATTCCAACAACATACTCCTTCTTCGCCATATCTATCCACCTCCATATATAATTATTTTTTATATCGCGCACCGTTCATATTTTAGCAGATTAGCACTCAATTGTCAAGAGTGATAATTATGAAATTATAAAAATGCCCGAAGTCTTGAAAGCTTCGGGCATTTGAGATTTAAGGATTTTAATGGATTAATTGGAATTTAAATATTGTAATGTGATTGTATATCTCGTTTGGTCTCAACACAGTTGATGGAAAGTTCTCGTGGTTTGGCGAGTCCGGGAAGTGTTGGGTTTCAAGACAAAATCCTGTATGTTTATCGTATATGCTACCTCTTTTACCCCACCATCCAAGCAAATAGTTCCCAGTGTAAAATTGTAGTCCAGGCTGCGTTGTGTATACTTCCACGAGTACCTTTGATTCCGGGCTAAATACACTTGCTGCGTGTTTTAACACCTTATCGTCTTTCTCAGATAGTACATAGTTTATGTCAAATCCATTAATGCCTTGCTTTTCAAGTTTTAATATGGCATCACCAATTACAGTTTCATTTCTCAAATCGTACCCTGTTCCTTCAACTGATTTGATTTCTCCAGTCGGTATTAGGTTCTCATTCGCAGGTGTAAACTTCTCAGCATATATCTGTACTTGGTGGTTATAAATCTTCCCTTTCCCAGAAAGATTGAAGTACGTGTGCTGCGTGAGATTGATGATAGTCGGTTTATCAGTCTTTGCAGTGTATTCTATCCTCCATTCGTTATCATTCGTCAGCGTGTATACAACTGTCGCTTCAAGATTTCCTGGATATCCTTCTTCTCCATCGTGGCTTGCGTATTTTAAGATCAATTTCGGACCTTCGGGTGTAATTTCCGTAGTTGCGTTCCACACTTTCTTATCAAAACCTTTCCATCCTCCATGCAATGCATTGGACCTTTTACCACCGCCATCATTAAGCGCGAGTTGATATTGCACGCTATCGATAACAAACCTGCCATTCGCTATTCTGTTTGCGTATCTCCCAATAATTGCGCCCAAGTAACCGGGATTTTTCTCGTATTCTTCCAAAGTGTCATACCCAAGTACCACATCTACAAACTGCCCATCTCCGATCGGTATCCACAACTCCCTTACAATTCCGCCATAATTCAGTACGTTCATAATCATGCTGTTTCTGTTTATTAGGATGTATTCGTATACAGGTATTCCCTCTTTTGTGTAACCAAAGAATTCTTTTTGAATACTACCGTAGTCTAACAATTTGCTCCAACTCCTTTCCTTTTGTCATTCTCACATATTCAAGAACTCATCGACCGCCTCTTCTATAACTCTAAGCGAGGACTTCCAAAATTCTTTCTTTGTTATGTCTATTCCGACAGTCGCTGCAACTTCTTCCGCTGTTCCTTTTCCTGTCGAAGAAAGCAATTTCTTGTACGTTTCGAAGAATCCTTCATCGTTTCTTTTTGCATAAATGCCAAGCCCGAAGAGCATGCCGAATGTATACGGGAAATTGTAGAAATGGAACGTCGGCGAATAATAATGCGGTTTTACAAGCCACATGTATGGGTGCTGGACATTCTCATCGAGTCCTTCTCCGTAGGCTTTTTTTTGAGCATTTGCCATTATCTGTTTAAGCTCATCAACGCTTAGAGGTCCTGAAACTCTCTTTTCGAAAACTGCCTTTTCGAATAGGAATCTGCTGTAGATGTCGATAATTATCTGAACAGCATCGGAAAGTTCTTTGTCTAACAAGGCAAGTTTTTCCTCAATTTTTGATCCCTCTTTTATCTTGTTGAGCAATAGTGTCTCATTGAAAATCGATGCTGTCTCCGCCAATGTAGCCGGAGTAGTGCTGTTAAGCGGTGTTTCATCTTTCAAGCAATAATTGTGGAATGCATGTCCAAGCTCGTGAGCTAATGTTAACACATTATCGAGCGTTCCATCAAAACTCATGAGAATCCTCGATTCTTTAAGCGCTTTTACAGAAGAACAGAACGCACCACCACGTTTGCCCGGCCTTGTTTCTGCATCTATCCACTTTCGTTCAAATGCTTGGTCTATGAATTCGCCAAGTTCTTTTGAAAATTCAGACAATTTTTCGACGATAAACGTTCTTGCTTCTTCGAACGACCAAGTTTTTGTGTATCCACCAAGCGGTGCAAACAAATCGTACCAAGGCAAACCTTTTGAGCCGTCCGAATGTCCTAATATTTGAGCCTTCTTTTGCAGGTATTTTCTCAGTTTGGGCATACTTTCTTTCACAGCTTCCATCATTGCGTCGAATGTTTCTTGTGAAATTCTGTTCTCAAAAAGCATTGGTTCAAGCGGAGAAGAGTAACCTCTGAGCTTGACTTCGGTCAAAAATTCTCCTTTTATGCTGTTGAGACATTGAGCTATGACCGACGCAACACTTTCGCAAGCTTTCAGCTCTGATTCATATGCCTTTTTCCTGACCTCCTGGGATTTATCGTATGCTAAGTTCCTTATTCTCATGAGTGGGAGCTTTTTCCTTTCACCGTTGAGCTCTATGTCACAAAGTAAATTTGAAGTCGTTTTTTCGTATAAGTTATTCCACGCATTGCCTCCTGTAAGCCTCATAAGGCTGATGATTTTTTCTTCATTTTCAGATAGCATGTACTTTGAAAGTAACTTTTGCTCCCTGATAAAAAATTTATGTGACTTTACAATTTCGGACTTCGAGCTACCGATGTTCGATATGTCCAAATCTTTTAGGAACTTTCTCAGTTTTGTACGAGCGAGCGACAGGTCAACGAATTTGCTCCTGATAACATCGAGATACTTTGCAGCCATTTCGTTGTTCGCATCAGCGCTGAGCGTCAAACTCGCAAAGTTGTAAAGCTTCCCAGCCAAGAGAGATAGCTCATTCAAATTTGAAATTACGTATTCAAGTTTTTCCTCTGCGTTTTCAACCGTCTGAAAATTCTCGTCCATCCAGGATAGAAACGCCTTAACTTCATTTTCAAGTCTCGCTATGTCTGCTTTGAATTCTTCTGATTCAAACGAAGAATAGATGTTTGACAAATCCCACTTCATTTGCTCACACCCCTTTTTTAATTAATCATAAACTAATGTGGATATTTATATTATAGCACGTTGGTGGTATAATTGATTCGCATCGCTATCTTTCCATAAGTGATTTTAGAGTTCTGTCAGGGGGTGTTAAATATGGTTACAACGAAGAAGATTATAGATATGAAAGGTAAAGAACCAATTGTAATGATTACAGCATATGATTATCCAACGGCAAAGATTGCTTCTGAGTCGGGCGTAGAAATAATCCTCGTTGGTGATTCCCTCGGGAATGTTGTACTGGGATATGACAGTACGATACCAGTTACGATGGAAGATATGCTTTTTCATATCAAGGCAGTTAGAAGAGGGGCACCAGACGCGTTTATAGTCGGCGACATGCCGTTTTTATCGTACGAGGTTAGCATTGAGAAGGCTGTCGAAAATGCCGGTCTGATGCTTAAAGCTGGTGCAAACGCGATTAAGTTAGAAGGTGGGCAGGAATACGAAGAAACGATTAGAAAAATAATAGCTGCTGGCATACCGGTTATGGGGCATCTCGGCTTTACGCCACAGTCGGTTAATCTTTTAGGCGGGCACAGGGTGCAAGGAAAAACTCAAGAGAGCAAGGAAAAGCTGCTTAGAGATGCTAAAGCACTCGAATCAGCCGGGTGTTTTGCTATCGTGCTTGAACTTGTTGTGGAAAGTGTCGCAAAGGAAATAACCGAGAGTATTAATATACCTACCATAGGCATAGGTGCTGGACGTTATTGCGATGGACAGGTGCTCGTCTTCCATGACGTTGTTGGATTGAGCACGGCGAATTTTAAATTTGTCAAAAAGTACGCAAATACTTACGAAATAATGGCCGAGGCTGTTAAGAATTATAAGAACGAAGTGAAGTCAAGAACCTTTCCAACTCAGGAGAATGTTTTTGAGTGATGAAAAAAGTCCCCAAGACTGGGGACTTTTTGTTATTCCTACGTGGTCAACCTTTTATGAATTCATTCCACACAGTGACAAAGAATATTGCAACAGGTACGGCAAAGAAAGTTCCTACAAGTCCGTACGTCAGGCCTATGACAAATATAAATATTATCATCAACACAGGATTTATATCAGCCTTGTATTTCATTATAAATATGAAAAACAAAAACGCACCAAGATGGACGAGCGCAACAATGATGTTGACGATGATAAAATCTTTAAGCCCAAGCGCGAGCGTGACGATAATCACTGGTATCCATTCTATTACAACACCAACTATCGGTATCAAATTAGTTATGAATCCCCAAAATGCAAGTAAAACTTTATACTGCGGAAGATATGCCGAGAACAGTACGTAAAAACTCACAGAAACAATGACTGCACCAAGTAGAAGAATATCAACATAGCTTTGTAAAGATGTTCCCAGCTTTTTTAGAAAATCTTCCACAATGGGTCTTACCTTCTTTGGAAATAACCCAGGAAGTGAGCTGGTTGTCCATCTTGTATAAATCGTTATGTATATTGTAAACAGTATGCTGTAAAAAAGTATCACAAGGAAATTTGGTATTTTCTTTGCAAATTCTAAAAGGTAGTTATTGAAAACTTCGCTAATCTGCGGACTTGCCCAATCGGCGATTTTTCCTATTATTTCAGATAACTGAGGATTGTCTTTTAGATACTCTTGCCAGTATTTTGAATCAAGGATGTTTCTCATGAACTCGTAAAATGGCCCAACTTGTTTCACTACAACAGGTATTATGTTAACAAAGGCGTATATTAGTACGCCGAAATATACTGCCAAAGAAATAATGACTGCAAAAGCATGAGGAATCTTAATTCTGACAAGGTTTTTGTATATATAATTGACAACCAATATGGAAATCAACGAGAACACGAAGACGTATAATAGCGTCTTCGAGATCATAAATGCGATGAAAAAGGCAACTGCGTAAATGATTATGTACAACAAAGCCTGTTGCTTAATGCTCAATTTCACTCATCATACCTCCAATATGAATCTCAAAGTATTTTCTAATCTCTTCTATATCAGAAGTTATTCCAAGTACCAACATTAATTTAATCCTTGCTTTCTGCGATAGCGGATGTTCACTGAGTATAGCACCCTTCCTGCGAAGATCCGCTCCTCCACCGGCATACCCATATATCGGATAAACCCTTCCTTTAAAACACCTCGAAGTTATAACAACCGGGACCCCTGATTTTACTATCTCCTCAACAGCTTGTGCAGCTTCTGGCGGAACGTTTCCTCTTCCAAATCCTTCAAGAACTATCCCTTTGTATCCCATATTGTGTACTGCACGCAAAATAGCTCCGTCATCACCCGTAAACGCCTTTACCACCGCAACTCTTTCTTCTATTTTGTCAGTAATTATCTTCTCCCTCGTAAGTGACTTTCGAAAGTATATAACGTTATTTTCATCGACAACGCCCAGCGGTCCGTAGCCTGGCGAGTCAAAGGTTGCCACATTACTGGTATAAGTCTTAGTAACTTCTCTTGCAGCGTGAATCTCGTCGTTTAAACATACTACAACTCCCATCCCGTAGCTGCTGTCTGAAGACGCTACAAGCACTGAAGAAAGTACATTCCTTGGACCATCTGTACTTAACTCGCTGATATTTCTCATCGATGCAGTTAGAACAACAGGTTTCTCTGTTCTTAAAATTAAATCGAGAAAGTACGCGGTTTCTTCGAGCGTATCTGTGCCGTGCGTAATAACTGCACCATCATAATCATCCTTTTCAAGAAATTCATCAATCTTTTTGGCAAGCTCTAACATCAGCCTTGGTGTCATCTGAGGACTTGGGATATTCGAAAATTCGTACAGCTCCACGTCAGCTATTTCATGTAATTCTGGAATATCCGTCACAAGTGCGTTTCCCTTGTCAAAAGGAACAACTGTTCTTCCTTTCTTAACCATAGCTATCGTTCCGCCCGTACTTATGATAATTATCCGCTTTTTATCCATCCCACTCTCTCCTTTTCGCAGATTAATACCAATATCTCTTTTTTCTGACCCTGAATCCAACCAAGACACCATAAATGAAACCACCTGCGTGTGCCCAATAAGCTACTCCTGTACCCGTGATGTCCGCATACATGCCGTTAAGTATCTGCATAATGAACCACAGGAATAAGTAAATAACAGCTGGAATCTCAACAAGAAAAGGCAGAATGAAAAACACAAGCGAAACTATGCGTGAATAATAAAACAACACAAGGTAAGCACCCATAACGGCGGATATAGCACCTGAAGCACCAACCAATGGGTAAGGAGAGAATGGATTAAAAATTATATGGAAAAATAGCGCAAATATGCCACCCGTTATGTAAAAGAGAAAAAATTTGAAATGCCCCATCGCGTCTTCAACGTTGTCTCCAAAGATCTTCAAAAACCAAAGATTTCCAATTATGTGAGCCCACCCTCCATGAATAAACATGTGTGTGAAGAGAGCCAATATGGGAAAAGAATAGAACATTTTTTCAGGCACAAAACCAAAGTTGTAGAAAAACGCGTTTAGAAGTTCTTCGTCCCAAAAAAGCGTTAATTCATACAGAAACACCAAGATGTTTGTAAATATTATTATATAATTAACCACAGGACGTTTCAGGCTTGGGATCGTGTCATATAATGGGAACATTGAATCACCACCTTATTTTTTAAAAAGAGCGTACTGGAGGATTCCAATCCACTCATAAAAAACTTGACTGAACGTATAGAAACCGCCATGATTCGGGACATAGTCAAGATAAACGTTGCGAAAGTCGATAGGATAATCAGCCTGAACGTGGTAAATTTTACTAAAAAACTTACCAAAAGACAAAAGAGATCGCCTCATGTGTGTTGTACTCGTCACAAGCGTTATAGGGACACTGCCTACCAACTCATACGTGTATTTTGCATTTTCGTATGTATTTCGAGCTCTTTCTTCGACTATTATATTTTCTTCTGGAACCCCAAAGCTAACGAGAACATCTCTCATAACCGAAGCTTCTGGTATACCTTTCGTCACAACTCCTCCGGTAACAATTATTCTCCTTGGGTTTTTCAAGTACAACTGATATGCTCTATAAAGGCGCCTGAGTGTATGCTTACCAATTTCTCTTTCACTGTTATATATATCAATTCCGCCACCTAACACTACTATATATCGGCCGTTATCGTCAGTATCGGGAATATACAGAGTTTTGCTAACCAGATACGCAAACCAGTTCGATGAAGCAATATAGAAAACAAAAGACAACGCCAAGAAAATTCGCCAAGCTTTGTTGCGCTTTTTATATAGAATGAAGCTCAAAACCAAGAAAAGTAGAACGATTATTCCGGGAAAAACGACAAATGATGAGATGATTTTTAGCAAAGCAAACATATATTATCCTCCGTTATTCTCCGCTTGCTAATTCTTGCTAATGTGGTTTTTCCAAACCCTAAGTTCCAGAAGTGTTTCTAATGTACTTTTGAAGTGCAACTTCGTCGATAACTATTCTCTCTTTTCTATCATTTTCAATCATTTGTGATCTGATATATCTTTCTTTAAGTTTTTCAAAGCTCCTTCGTTCTGTTCTCTTTTCCAAATACATTTGCAGGGTCTTCTCTTCAAGAAGTCTCAATTCAGATAGTTTCAATCTCAAGTTTCCAATGTGTTCATTGTACATCTTTATTAGGTATATGAAAAAAGCAACTTGCGTGCCGGTTTGAGTACCGGTACGAAGTTGCATTTCTATCTGTTTTTTAGAATTTTCAACGTTATCAATTTCTTCTTCAACTTTTCTAATCTCGGTTCTGATTCTGCTCAGTTCACTCTTCAATGATTCCTCTTCTTTTGCTCTTAAATATAAGAGTTTCTCAAGTCTGAAAGCCAAATTTCAATCCTCCAAAATTGAATTTACTTGCCGGATAAGAAAGCAGACAGAAGCTCGACAAGTATTTGGAGAACTTTCTTGCTTGTTTCTGAAAATCTTTGCCCTTCAAAATTATCGAGTGAGATTATTATAACTTTCTTATCTCCCACTCTCACGCTTCCGACAAGCGGTATAAAGTTTGGAGTTGTGACTCCTGCTCTTTCCCACATTTCCCGTTGCTTGCTTTCAAGATTGAGACGGTAAGCGTCGAGTAACTCAACAACCTTGTTTTCTCCGATATTTGGTCCGTAATTATCATCTGATGCTTTGTTTAGGACGTTCTTGACTTCATCATCGTAGTTGTGCACAGCAACGCACTTGTATGTATCCTTTTCCAAAAGCCAAATGGATGCTTTCTGTGTTTCTGGCACAAGCTTCACAAGGTCATCTAAGATTCTTTCAAGGTACTCTTCAAGTGTATTCGATTCGTTCCAGAGACTAATAATTCTAATTATCGAGTCAAACTTCTCTATTATATCTTTGTACATCCTTTGATTTTCTATAACTTTCATAGCTGCAAGCACCTGTGAGGCGAGGAACGAAGATAGTGCCTTTGCAAGGCTTAAATAATGCTCTGGTACATGGACAACAAACTTAAAATTCTCTATCGGGATTACTTGGTAGTTCTGCTTTTCGTGAGTAAATGTCTTTACCTCGTCGATTTGCTTTACCTTTTCAATTAGTTTATAGTCTTCAGAACCTATCAAGTATTCGTTGTCTTTCAAAAGCACAACTGCTGTATGTGGATACTCGGCATGAAATTTCCTCGAAAAAGTCGTGACGAACTTATCCAAATCACCCTCAGCTTCACCAAGCGATTCAAGGATTTTTTGCTCAACGAAGGACAAGAGTTTGTACAAAGTTCTTTCAAGAATTTTTTCCGTAATATCATACATCAATCCTGCAACGCCGTAACCACCGGTTCCCAATCTTATTGGCATTCTTTGGATGTTGTAATGTCTCCCAGCGATCATGAGTTCGTGAGATTGATTTCTTCTATTCTTCATAACCTTCTTATCTATTTCATCTATTTCTTCGACTCCAAGTATTTCCGATTCTTTCTCACCGACAACTTTCTCTTCCGGCAATCCTAAAACGTTTTCAAGTTCCTTATTAATCCACAGATACCTTCCCTTATTGTCTTTTATGAACGCTGGTGTAGGTAGTTTTTCGAAAAATTGCTGCAAAAAGTATAAGTACCTCATGCTGTTACCTCCTCTATCTTCACTTGAATAATTTTTGATATGCCGTCAACCATGGTCACTCCGTGTACTATATCTCCAGCCTCCATTATCAATTTGTTGTGGGTGATTACTATAAATTGTGAGTTCTGCTGTTCGAGTAGTCTTCTGAACTTCTCTGAATTGTAGTCATCGAGAGGTGCGTCTACTTCATCCAAAACGTAGAAAACACCTTTGTTAGATTCAAGCATCGCCATTATTAATGCAATTCCAACAAGTGCTTTCTCACCGCCCGAAAGCAACTGCAATCTCTGAACCTTCTTTCCCATTTTAGATATATTTATCTCTATGCCTGCTTCGAATATATTAACATCATCTGTAAGACGCATGCTACCTGTTCCACCGTAGAAGAGCCCTTCGATATATCCTTTGAATGCCTTGTTGATTTGATTAAATGTCGCTAAGAACTGTTCTCTTGCTTGTATATCAGTTTGCTCTATCAGCTCTTCAAGTTTTTTCTTCGCATCTTCTAAGTCAAGTTTTTGCTTCATTAGTTCGTTATACTCTTCTTCAACCGCTTTGTACTCATCTATTGCTGATAAATCAACCGCACCAAGCATCCTAATTTTGTTTTCTAAATCTCTCATCTGTTCACCGAGTTCGTCGATCTTTTCAGGATCGAGTTCAATCGGCTCTCTGTACTCTTCTGGAATATTAGATATTCTAAACCTTATTTCTTGGAGTCTCAAGTCAGTCTCGTGGATTCGTTCTTTTGTTGTTTCTATCTCTGCCTTTACCTTTCTTATTTCTTCCTCGAGGTATTGCAGCTGTTGCAGTTTCTCTTCCTTTCCGCTCTTCCTCTCTTTTATGCCTGTAAAAATGTCCTGTGCAGTTGCTTTTAGACTTTCGAGCTCTCTCTCGTTTTCAATCAAGAACTGCTTTGTGTTGTTTATCTCTTCTTCGAGCCTTGCAATAATGTTCTTTGCTTCGCTACTTTCTTGAGCTATCTCTTCAAGCCTCTTGTTCGCTCGTTCATTCTCTGCAGTGTACTGTAATTTTCTTTCGTAGAGGTTCTTCACTTCAGCCCTGTACGTTGCGATGCTTTCATTCAACGCTTCAAGCTGTTTCCTACGCTCTTCAAGCTCTTTTGAGAATTCACTAACGCTACTTTGAAGTTCTTTCCGTTTCTCTTCCAGCGATTTTGTTTCTACTTCAAGATTCTCTATTCTCGCGACATTGCCCTCGTACTTTGCATTGTATTCAGCTTCGAGTTTGGTCAACTCAGAAAGTTCATTAGAAACGTCTTTTAGAGCTTTCTGTATTTCCTCGAGAACCCTCCTTGAAGATAAAGATTTGCTCGAAACACTTGCCAGCTCTTCTCTTATAAGGTTTATGTTGTCCTGAATTTGTTTCATCTCGTTGGAAATATCTTCTATATCACTTTCGAGATGAGTCTTTTCTTTTGTCATATTCTCTAATTCTTCCTGCAAAGTTTTAAGCCTGACTTTTCTAGCGATGAGGGAATTTGAGTAATCTTCTTTAGACTTGCCACCGCTCATCGAGCCTCTGCCAGATATTAATTCGCCATCTAAGGTTACGATTCTGGAGCGCAAGTTATATTTTCTCTTTATACTTATGGCCGAGTCTATGTCTTTAACTATTATATCGTTTCCAAACAAATAATATGGAAGGGTCTCGTATCTACGAGAAACATTTACAAGCTTTGCAGCGTATCCGACAAATCCGGGCTCATTTTCAACTCCGGCAATCGGGCTGAAAGAAGTGTCAATGAGGTCGAGGGGTATAAAAGTGGCGCGTCCGTACTCTCCAGCTTTCAAAAATTCAATAATCCTCTTACCGTCTTCGGCTGTTTCAACAACCACATGTTGGACAGCCCCACCTAAGAGTGTTTCGTAAGCTGTCGATAATGACTTTTCGAAGTCTATTAAATTAGTAACAACGTCAATTAGGCCTGCAAAGATATCTTTGTTCTCAAAAATCTTTCTAATAGCAAACCCAAAGCCATGGTACTCCGAAATCTGTTTGTTTACAACCTCTATTTCTGCCTTAATTTCTTTCTCATGTCTTAATATTGCATCGAGAGTTTTCATTTTTCTCTCTTTATCTGAGCTTAATTCTTCCAACTTAGCCTTCGCTATCTCAAGCTCTTTTACCAATTCGTTTTCTTTTTCAGTTATCTCAAGCAAATGATTTTCCAGATCTTTGATTTCTTCTTCCAGCTCAATCTTTCTTGTTTCCTTAGTAGTTCTTTGGTTATGAATCATCTCAAGTCTGTGCGAGATATCTTGGTTGTTTTCTTTTAACCTTATAATCTCGTTGTGTATTTTAGAAAGCGATTTGTCTACTTCCTCATATTCCTGTTTTTTCTTCAGTATCTCTCGTTCTTGTTCTGAGTACTGAGTGTATATCTGCGACTTTTCTGCTTCGAGTTTTTCCAATTCTTCCTCTTTTTTTGCGAGTTCTTCAGATATCTTCGAAACGATTAGCTTTATCTCTTCATATCTATTCTTTATAGATTCCGACTCGTTACTCAGCATGTCGAGCCTTGTAGTTGTTTCTATGTACTTGCTCTCAAGCTCGTTAAGTTTCTTTGTGAATTTTTCCCTTATTTCTCTGAGTTGGTCTTCACGCATTTTGAATTCTTCGAGAGTCTTTGTATAGCTCTCCATCTCAACGTCTATTTGGTTGAATTCTTCTCTAAGAGTAGACCAATTTATCTCGAGCTGAGCAACGTGTCTGAGTTTCTCTTTGAGAGAAATATTCAGTTCGTTATAATAACTTTCCATATCCGCAAGTCTTTGAGACTCTACTTTGAAAACAGCTCCGAAGTACTGTTTTTTGATTTTCTGAAGTTCTTCTGAATACTCTACATACCTTTCCGCTCTTTTAGCTTTCAAGTAGAGAGATTTTCTATTCTTATCTACTTCGAAGAGGACATCACTTATTCGACTAAGATTTATCTGTGTAGCATCGAGTTTGACTAAGGCTTCTTTCTTCTTCTCTCTGTATATCCCAATACCTGCGATCTCTTCTATCATCATCCGCAAGCTTTCAGGCGTAGCTGATACTATCTTGTCTATTTGACCTTGACCTATTATCGAATAAGGATTCTTACCGTAACCATGCGACATCAACAGTTCCCTGATGTCTTTGAGCCTTGCATCATCACCATTAAGAAGATATCTGCTCGTACCATCTCTTGATAATTCCCTGCCTATGCTTATCTTATTTCCTTGATCATCGAATACAAGCTCGACATACGCATATTGAGCTGGTGGTCTTCTCTCATTTCCCCAGAAGACAACATCATCGCGCTCTTGTGCGCGAATTTCTTTCATTGATTGCTCACCAAGTACCCATCTAATTGCATCAACAACATTGGATTTTCCCGATCCATTGGGTCCAACTACAACCGTAACTTTATCTGAAATATCCAGTTTTACGGGATCTGCAAATGACTTAAAACCTTTAATAAAGATCTCTTTGAGGACCACCAACCATCCTCCCTATACAAAAAGAATAATAAATCTCAAAAATTTCTAATACTATCCTTTTGCCAATTCCTTTCTTATAGTCTGTGAAATTTCATATATATCTCCTGCACCAACGAACATATAAACGCTGTTGCTATCAAATCTGATCTCTTTTAGTTGTTCCAATTTTTCTACAAATACAGCCTTCGGGATTCCTTCGACTATTTTTCTTGCACTTACGCCATTCTTGCTTTCGAATGCTCCATAAACTTCTGTTATGTATATCTCGTCAGCATCTTTCAAAACATCTCTAAATCTTTCAGCCTCTCTTTTTAATCGAGTGTAGCGATGGGGTTGGAAAACAACTACTATTTTTCTGTCGGGATAAATCTCTTTTGCGGTTTTCAATATGACTTCGAGTTCATCCGCCGTATGTGCGTAATCATCAACAAGCGTTAGGTTACGGCTCTTATCGTCATAGCTTACATTGAATCTTCTTCCGGGTAATGAAAAATCTCTGAAAGATGATAAAACATCGTCGATGTTGTACCCTATGCTTGAAAGTAACGAAACCACAGCTAATGCGTTCAATGCGTTATGATATCCTGGAACAGGCAAAAACAATTTCTTCTCACCCCATGGTGTTAAGAGCGTGATTATTTGTCCAAAGCCATCTTGTTTACGCTCGACCATTTTGAAGTCACCAGAGTATACACCGTAACTGACATTTCCTGAAAACTTCTTTTCGTCTGCAAACGTCACAACGAATTTTGAATTTTTTATAAGTGTTTCAAATGAAGCATAATAGTGCTCTAAATTCTTGTAATTCTCAAGATGGTCTTCTCTGATATTTGTTATTATCAAATACTCCGGCTTGAATAATTCAAATCCCGGTTGGCTTTCATCCAGTTCGTAAACAGCTATCTCTTTCCCTTTCCTATAATTGCCGTGTTCGAGCTTTTGGTGCAACGCTCCAAGAAAGACATATGGGTCAGCCCCGAGGTTCATTAGGCTGTTTGCCAACATCGAGGTTGTTGTAGATTTTCCATCTGTCCCAGTAACAGCGAACCCTTTGTAAGGCTCTAAAATCCTTCTAAAGTGATCTATTCGCATTGTTATTTTAATATTATTTTCAACTGCATGAAGATACTCAGGATTTTCTTTCGATATAGCCGGTGTTACGACTATTTCATCCATGCCTTCGACGTTTGATTCTTCGTGTTTGTCGTACACCTTAATTCCCAAATGTTTCAAATAAACCGTTCTCTCTGAACTGTACGGGTCACTGCCTGATACTGATTTTCCGTTAAAGTGTTCATGCATGGCTTGAGCACTCATTCCAATGCCACCAACGCCTACGAAATGAATTCTGTAAACATCCTTTGATTTTTCAAAATTTTCAAGCTTTTTAGTCGAGTCAAATTTCTCACCCATCTGCTATACCTCCAGGTCATAGTTTTATCTCAATAATATTAAATAATATTACGTTCTGTGAATTTTACAAGTCTAAATCTTTTTCTATCATCTGAACAATTTTCTTCGATGGATTTTCACGTTCTTCAAACTTTCTACCTTTCTCGAGCATTTTCCTCACCAGTCCAACTATCTTCTCAGGTGTGTATTCCCCTTCACGCACCATCGTACCGAGTCCTTCTTTTTCGACAATCTTGGCATTGATTACCTGATGAGATTCGGTTGCACCTTCCCAAGGTACAACAATTGCAGGGACGTTGAAATGAATGAGCTCTGAAATAGTCGTTGCCCCTGCACGTGTTATTGCCAAATCAACACTTCGCCAGTAAGCGTACATGTTTTCAATATAATCTCTCAATTCAACATTCTGCGGAACAACACCATCTAATTTCTTTCCGCCAGTCGATAAAATAAAATTAACGCTCGGTAGTAATCGCGCAACTTCGATCGTTACACGATTTAAGAACTCACTACCACCACTACCACCTATCACTAAAACCGTCGGATGACGAATTTCTGCAACGCCTTCCTTAGTCCAGACCGGATTTCCCGTCACAGCTATCTTGCTCTTTGCACTTTCAGGAAAGTGCTGTACGCTCTCCTCGAAAGCCGCAAAGACTCTTTTAGCAAAATTGGAGATAACCTTATTCGCTCTTCCTGGAATCGTATTTTGCTCTTGCACATATACAGGCAATCCGAGTTTTTTTCCTGAAAGTGCCACTGGATAGCTGACATATCCACCGGAGACGTAGATAAAATCAGGTTTGAATTCTCTGAGTTCTCTTCTTATACGAATTCCGTTTGCTCTCAATTTGAAAAATCTAAACACGTTCTCTGGATGAATTATTGGGCGCCTTAATCCTTTGACAGAGATACTTACTCGTCTGTATTCAGGATGAACCTTAGGAAGCAACCGCTCTTCAATTTTTCCTTCAACACAAAAGTACAAAACTTCTGAATCGTACTTCTTGGCGAGTTCTTCAAGCACCGCGAGATTAGGATAAAGATGACCACCTGTCACGCCACCTGCTACCGCGACTTTCAATTTGCCTCTGCTCATATTACCTTTCATTCTCTCCCGTCTCGTAAGATTTTCTATTTAGCAAGCCGGATAATATTATACCAAAACCTGTAAGAAGTGCCATCATCGAACTTCCACCAGTACTTATGAATGGTAGCGGAATCCCAGTTACAGGAAAAACACCAGCAAAAACACCGAGGTTAATCGATACGTGAAACAAGATCACAGTTGCATAAGACCAAGTGAACGTTCTAAGTGCGATATCATCTATATAACCTGCAATCCTCATCAACGAATAGCTTAAAAGCAAGTAGGCAACACTGACAAGCAAGATTCCAAAAAACCCAAAGTCTTCTCCGATAACAGCGAGGACAAAGTCACTCTCAGCCTCAGGAACATAGACTTTAAGCCAACTGTTCCCGATGCCCCAACCTGTTGCCCCAGAATTCTTTATCGTTCTCAATGCAATGTCAACTTGCGGAGCAACTTCACCGCTGAAAAAGTACCTCAACCTTCCAAGTTGATAAGAATGGAGAAACCCACCAATAGTGGCAACGATAAAGAGAGCAATTACAATAAAAAGTAGTATCAAAAAATACTGAAATTTAGTTCCTCCATAGTATAGTGTAATTGCGGCGATCATGAAAGTGAAAAGCGCTGTACTTAAGTTTGGTTCGATCAAAATTAAGACAGCGTAAACTCCTCCTAAAAGTAGCGGGAAAAGAAAGCCGCGCTTAAATTCTTCCATTCTCCCCTTGTTATTTTTTGCATAGATTGAAAGGTAAAGGATTAGTATTATCTTCGCAAACTCAGAGGATTGCAGTGTAAATCCACCAATTCTTATCCACCTATGCGCCCCGTTGATAGACGGGAATAAAAAAACTAAAATTAACAAACCTATACCTATGAAATAGAACAATGTCGCGTTCTTTTCATAAAAACTGAAAGGTATGTTCATCGCGGCAATCATCATTACCAAACTTAAGACAAGCATGATAACGTGCTTTTGGAAAAAGCTACTCGACGTACCAAGCACTTGCTCTCTGGCAATATCTAAACTGTACATAGCGATTGCACCAAGTACAAAAAGGATCAGGTATGCGATTATCGTAACAGCAATTTCTCTCCTCACTTGAAGTACTCCTCCCAGATATTGAGCATTGTCACAAAAAAGAGATTACTGAAGTCCATACCTTTTTCTGAAAGTTTCACCCCATCAAAGAAATCAAACCTTCGCTTCAAAATATCAATAATCTCAGATATATCTATGTGAGTTTTCTCTTTAAGTCGGTTAACATCAACTCCCCATTTTGTTCGGAGTGACATGAAGAGTGTCTCCAACGCCTCCCTTTCAGGAGTATTCAACACTTCATAAACTCTCGGTAATCTTTTCTCGGATATAGCAATAAAATAATCACTTAGAGATTCGTAATTATTGTACCTAATAAATCCAATATGCCCACCAGCAGCAACACCTAAACCGATGTAGTCTGCATTGAACCAGTATTTCAAATTATGCAAACAATACTTTCCGTTTAGAGCAAAATTAGATATTTCATACCTTTCATATCCCAAATTTTTAACTGCATCTAAGAACATTTCATATCTTTGAAACGTCTGTTCATCCGGCCTTTTCAAGATTTGATTGCCATTCTCACCGTGCACTTCAAGCATGTAAATAGATATATGATCTGGTTGAAAGTCATTAATAAATCTCACATTCTCTTGGATGCTTTTCCAACTTTCACCAGGTAAGCCAACTATAAAATCGACATTGATGTTATCAAAATATCTTCGCGCCAAATCAAACTTTCGCAAGAATGTTTCGAAATCATATAATCTACCCGACTTCTTTAAAACTATATCATCCGCACTTTGCAATCCCATGCTCAATCTGTTTATGCCGAGGGCTCTATACCCTTTCGCAAGTTCTTCGCTCAACGAATCAGGATTAACCTCTATTGTAAACTCTTCTAAACTTAGGTACTTTGAAAGTTTTTCGAATATCATTGCTATATTCCTCAAAGGAAAAATACTCGGAGTGCCACCGCCAATGTATATGGTGGAAATGCCAGTCGAAAGGTATTCACTGTACATGTCAATTTCTTTTAAGAGATACTCTGTGTACTCTTCGTAGTTCTTATCAACAAAACTCACGAAATCACAATAGATACATCTACTTTTGCAAAACGGAATGTGAATGTAAACCCCTAAACCATTCGGAACTCTCTCTAACAAGATATCTTCACACAATTTACCCAACTCCGTAAAAAATATCTGTTTTCAGTCGGAAAATTTAAACCTAAAGTAAGCAACATTATTTTGAATTATTAAATCTCCTGAGACAGGCGAGAGGAACCTCATCCATATCCCATACTTTATACTCTCTGAAGACGGGACATATGTACCGTACGCAGCAAAGAAAAATCTAAAATCTTGAAAGTCTATGAATATCCTACCACCTAATATTCCTACAGGCCTACCTTCTTCAAAATCCCAACCGAGATTAGCTGTTACACCCTGCTCAAGTGATTTATCAGCGAAGACATAAAATCCAAGTGAATGTATACTGCCAAGCTGGACATAACTCAACTGGAGTGAGTCTATCCCTGCAAACCCCCTTCTGATATTTATGCTCGGTTGATTTATACCCATTTTGCTAAGTGAAAAACCTTCGTAATTGAGTGAAAATGGACCAATTGTACCTTCACCAAAAGGAATACTTGGTAGCGAGAACCAGGTCTTTGAATACTCGGTTTGAATGACTTGGTTTTGTGAGATATAATAAGTCCTCTCAAAACCTGTACTCGGTATTGAATAATTTTCATATCCTAAAGTAAGTGCTACACCATATGTCTGACCAACAAAGGTAAGCAGGTCAAAATAACTTTTGTCCACTGTTCTTTTCGCAGTTATAAATCCAAGTTTATAACTCTCGGTTCGAATATTTTCATCATGCAATCTCAAACCAACAGCCAATTTCGAATCTTCGTAGACCAAAGAAAGGTTCCACAAGTTGAAAGAAACAGAACTATACAAACCACTTACCCATGGTTGCAAACTTTTAATGAATCTCTCTCCGTAAAAAAGTTCGCCATCATCTGAGAAACCAATTGTCGACACCAAGACGAAGAGTACTATAACAATTGTAATCTTAAAACTCGAATGTATAGGAGTTTTTTTCGACACTCTATACGGTTTGAAATCCATACTTTCCCCCCTTAAAAAGCTGAAAATTATCCTCTCAAAAGTTTATTAAGAACATCGTTAACGGTCTTTGGATTTGCCTTCCCTTTCAGTTCTTTCATAACTTGTCCCACAAAGAACCCGAAAAGACCTTCCTTGCCAGCTTTGAACGTTTCCACTTGTTGTGGATAGCTTTCGATCACTTTCTTTGCTACCTCTTCTATCAACGATGAGTCATCAACCTGCTTAAGCCCCTTTTCCTCGACTATTTGCCTTGGCAACTTGCCAGACAATGCAGATTCTTGGAAGACTTCTTTTGCCATATTTCTTGATATTGTTCCGTTTTCTACGAGTTCTATAATTTCTACGAATGTATCACTTGTCACACTAAGTCTTTCTTGTCCGTATTCTCCGTAAAGTCTGAAGAGCTCCGTTAAAAACCAATTAGCTACTTCTTTCGGTTTATTCACTTTTCTCACAACTTCTTCATAGAAGTCGGCTATCTGTTTATCTTCAACAAGAACCCACGCTTCTTTTTCGCTCAGTTTATATTCAATGACAAATCTGTCCAATCTCTGGTCTGGTAATTCTTCCAAGTTATTTTTCACATTCTCTATATAATTTTGAGTTAAAATAATTGGTGGTATATCAGGTTCTGGAAAATATCTATAGTCGTGCGCTTCTTCTTTACTTCGCATACTGACAGTTGTTTTCGTACTAAGATTCCAACCTCTCGTTTCCTTTTCAACTTCCAAACCTTTTTCCATTAAATCTATGATTCTTTCATACTCGTACTGCAACGCCTTTTCAACAAACTTAAAAGAATTCATGTTCTTAACTTCAACTTTATTACTTTGCTTACCTGTGAGAGTGTCAATCACAGAGATATTCGCATCGCATCGCATAGCACCTTTCTCCATATCTCCCGTGCTTACATTTATATACCTCACGATGCTTCTAAGTTTTTCCATAAAAATTCTTGCTTCTTCAGGAGACTCTATGTCAGGTTCTGTAACAATCTCGGCGAGCGGAATACCACATCTATTCATATCCACAAGAGAGTGTTCTGCTTCTGTTATGCTATCACCTGCATGAAATAATTTACCGGCATCTTCTTCCAAGTGTATTCTTCTTATCCTGACTTTCTTGCCATTAACTTCCAAGTATCCATGCTCTGCAAGTGGATAAAAGAACTGTGTTATCTGATATCCTTTTGGTAAATCAGGGTAAAAGTAATTTTTTCGATCAAACCTCGAGTATGTATTTATTTTGCAGTTCAGCGCCAAGCCAAGTTTTGTGCCAAGGAGAAACATCTCCTCCGAAGGTACAGGTAACGCACCAGGTTGACCAGTACAAACTGGACATATCGATGTGTTCGGTTCAAGCTCAAACACATCTGCACTGCAGTCGCAGAACGCTTTTGTCCTTGTGTTAAGCTGTACGTGTATTTCAAGTCCGATTACTGGCTTGTATCTTTTATCCATCACACCTTCCTCCTTCAATTAAAACAGTTGATTAAAACATATCATTTAATATTTCTCTCTATTTCATCGGCTATGCCAAGCACGAGTGCATCAGAGAATCTTGGTCCCATGATCTGAATGCCAACTGGAAGATTCTGCGACTTACCAAAAGGTACGCTGATAGCTGGCAGTCCAGCAAGATTTGCCGGAATTGTGAATATATCCATCAAGTAATACACGAGCGGATCACTGACCGAGCCAACTTCAAACGCGGTTATTGGCGATGTCGGAGTTACTATGAAGTCGTAATTTTCAAATACCTCTGATAACTTTTTTGATATCTTTCTTCTTACTTTCTGTGCCTTTTCGAAATAAGCATCGTAGTAAGCTGAGCTCAAAGTAAACGTTCCGATAAGTATCCTTCTCTTCACTTCTTCACCAAAGCCGTATCCTCTCGTCTTTTCATACATTTCGCGAAGGCCTTCTGCGGAAATTCTATATCCATACTTCACACCATCGAACCTCGACAAATTAGAACTCACTTCAGCAGGAGCGATTATGTAGTACGTTGCGACGGAATACTTTATCTCATCTATATCTACAAGCTCAACTTCATGACCAAGCGACTCAACAAATTTTGCGAATTCATCAACTCTCTGTTTGATACCATCATCAACACCTTCACCGAAGGACTGTTTTGCAATAGCAAATCGTTTCTTTGGCATTTTCTTACCTATGAACTGAGTGAAGTCTATATTGCGCTCCACTGTCGTTGAATCCATTTCATCTTTTCCTGCTATTATATTCATGACTATGGCACTGTCTTCAACATTTTTTGTAATAGGACCTATCTGATCAAGTGACGAAGCGAAAGCAACTAAACCGTACCTTGAAACTAATCCATACGATGGTTTAAATCCGACAACACCACAAAATGCTGCGGGCTGTCTTATAGAACCACCGGTATCACTGCCGAGCGCAACGACAACCTCACCAGATGCAACGGCCGCGGCGGATCCACCACTGCTTCCACCCGCTACCCTGCTCTTATCGTGAGGGTTTCTCGTGGGACCAAAAGCAGAATACTCCGTACTTGCTCCCATTGCAAATTCATCAAGGTTAGTTTTTCCAACAATCGAAAAATTCATTGATTTAAGCTTCTTAACTACAGTCGCGTCGTAAGGAGCGATGTAATCTTTCAAAATCTTTGAAGCGCAAGTCGTTCCAAGACCTTTTACATTTATATTATCTTTTATGCCTATCGGTATGCCGGGTTTGGCGTCTTTATTCACACTTATGAAGGCATTTAGAACACTATCTTCCTTTTCTATAACCTCTAAAGAAGTCTTTACAAGATATTCTCCATAACCTTGCTCAACTAATTTCGAAGCTTCACTTATAGTAATTTTTTCGAATTCTACAGTACCGAACAGCAAATTAAACACCTCCAAAGCAATCCAGAAATTTCGATATTAAAATTAAAGCGCACTCTGGATGAAATTATACCACACATTCAGCAAAATGTACTTATATATGTTAAAATAATAACGGTAATCCAAGACTTAGTAATTGGGAGGTGCAATAATGATTTTTGAAAAGAATAGTTCGAAATATTATTTTCACTACCCATTCCCAGTCGCTATCATCGGTGTCATTTCGGAAGGAAGTGTGAATTTCATGTCTGCTGCGTGGCACACTCAAATATCCTTTGATCCTCCACTGTATGGGGTACTGATATCACCAAAGAGATACACAAATCAACTGATTCAAAAATCGAAGATGTTCTCAGTCAACTTCTTAAAGTACGAAGATTACAAAATAGCTGGATATGTCGGAAGAACTTCCGGAAAGGAAATAGACAAAGTAAAACTTTTCAACTTAAAATATTCACGGGGTAATGTTTTAGAAGTTCCATTACTTGAGAATGCAATTGCGTGCTATGAGTGTAAAGTGGTTGACGAACGCACTTACGGTGACCACATTTTATACGTCGGAGAAATTCTTGGTGTGCACTATGATGAAAATTTTTACAAGGAGAATCTTTCAAGAGAACTGTTGCTCTACCATGGCAACGATAGATACACATTCGCAGTAACGGACAGTGTAAAATTTGGAAAAGATGAAGTTTTGGAAGAGTTAAAAAAATCTAATTTTTGAAAAAAGTGATATAATTTTGATATAATTTTATCTAGGACGTGTATGGGAGGTGGAAAGTATGAAAATTTTCCTTGATACTGCAAACATCGACGAGATAAGACAAGGCGTTGAGTGGGGGATAGTTGATGGTGTTACCACAAATCCAACACTCATAGCAAAGGAAGGTGCGGACTTCGAGAAACGAATCAAAGAGATCTGTGAACTCGTACAAGGACCGGTTTCGGCAGAAGTAATCTCTTTGGATTGGAAAGAGATGGTCGAGGAGGCAAGAAAACTCGCCTCAATAGATGAATATGTGGTTGTTAAGATTCCAATGACGCCAGATGGTATAAGAGCAGTAAAAGTGCTCTCGGCAGAAGGCATAAAAACAAACGTCACGCTCGTATTCAGTGCCAACCAAGCGCTTCTTGCAGCCAAAGCTGGTGCAACGTTTGTCAGCCCGTTCATTGGGAGAATAGACGATAATGGAAATGACGGATTAAGATTGCTTGAAGAAATAATGCAGATATACACAAATTATGGATTCGAGACAGAAGTCATAGCGGCAAGTGTACGCCATCCTATGCACGTTGTTGAGACAGCGATGATTGGAGTAGACATCGCAACGATACCTTTCGATGTTTTGAAAAAGATGTTTTTACATCCACTTACAGATGTCGGAATCAAAAGATTTCTTCAGGATTGGGAGGCATATAAAGCCAACAAGAAGTGAAAATACGGACAGGGAGGAAAATAGATGTATAGGACACATACTTGCGGTGAATTAAGAGCATCTGACGAAGGTAAACGTGTAGTATTGGCTGGATGGATCGAAAGGATTAGAGACCTCGGTGGTGTAAAATTCATAGTACTGAGGGACAGATACGGTAGAACACAGATAGTTGTAAATCCGGATTCTCCAGCTTACGAGACTGTTACTCAACTCTCACGAGAAGACGTGATTAACATCGAGGGGGTTGTTAGAAAAAGACCACCTAATGCGGTTACATCTGAACTAACCGGTGAGATAGAGGTTCTTGCAGAGAAATTAAACATACTCTCAAAATCTGATCTCCCTCCATTCTATCCGGGCGATGATGTTTCCGAAGAAATGCGTCTGAAATACAGATACCTCGATTTAAGGACTCAGCGCATGACAAATAACATTATTACGAGGCACAAACTCGCCTTCGCAGCAAGAAGATATCTTTCGGAAAACAACTTCCTTGAAATAGAAACACCGTACCTTACAAAAAGCACACCGGAAGGCGCTCGTGACTTCTTAGTACCATCTCGCCTTAAAAAAGGTAGCTTCTACGCGCTTCCGCAAAGTCCACAGCTTATGAAGCAGATACTAATGGTCTCGGGAATGGATAGATACTTCCAGATAGTGAGATGCTTCCGTGACGAAGACTTAAGAGCAGACAGACAACCCGAATTCACTCAAATAGACATCGAAATGTCTTTTGTTCATATGGAAGACGTATTGCAGCTGGCAGAAGAACTCATAAGATCAATGTACGCGGAAGTTGGAATAAAACTACCAGAAAAATTCGACAGGATAAGTTACGAAGAAGCGATGGAAAAGTACGGTTCAGACAAGCCAGACAGAAGATACGGCATGGAACTCCAAGATTTGACTCAATTTTTCAAAAGTTCAGAATTCAAAATAATCCAAGACGTCCTATCGAAAGGTGGTTCGGTCAAGGGATTTAAAGCTCGTATACCGATGAGTAGGAAAATAGCAGATGAGTATTCCGAATTTGTCAAGAATTTCGGACTTGGTGGTGTGCTCTGGTTTAGGCTTGAAAATGGTCAAATCGCATCGACAACAGTTAAATATCTTGAAAAAGAGTACACAGAGATCTCGAAAGCGTATTCAATGGAAGAAGGAGACGTATTCATATTGGCAGCACATGATAATAGAGAAAGGCTTAGCGAGGCGCTCGGAGCCTTGAGACTCAAAATCGGAAGAGAACATGTGAAAGTCGAAGGTTTCGATGCACTGTGGGTAATCGACTTCCCGTTCCTCGAATGGAGTGAAGAAGAAAATAGATTCGTCGCGAGACACCACCCATTCACAATGCCGTATGAAGAAGACATAAACAGCGGTGTGGAACTCTCAAAAGTCAGAGCTCACGCATACGACATGGTAATTAACGGCTTTGAAGTCGGTGGCGGGAGTATAAGGATACACTCAAGAGAACTCCAAGAAAAAGTTTTTGATATAATAGGACTGACAAAGGAAGAGGCACAAGAGAAATTCGGCTTCTTCTTAGATGCTCTTAGATACGGTGTACCACCTCATGGCGGTATAGCATTTGGTTTAGATAGACTTGCTGCCATTGCGGTTGGTGCGGATAATATAAGAGAAGTTATCGCATTCCCAAAAACATCGAGCGGAACGTGTCTACTTACAAACGCGCCGTCAAAAGTTTATCCATCGCAGCTTGAAGAGCTCGGTATCACTCTGAAAGAGTAAGTATTTTTGAGATAACAAATCAGGAGGTGTGGTTATGGCTATTAAATTTGACAAGAAGGAACAGGCTGACAAGCTAATTGTTATTATTCATGGCGAAATTGATGCATACCATTCTGGAGAAGTGAAGAAATTTCTTAAAGATGTCATCACTGAGTCCAAAACTAACAAAATAGTGCTCGACATGTCAGAAGTAAATTACATTGACAGCGCTGGTTTGGGCAGCCTGGTTGCACTTTACAAAGATGCGCGAATGGCTGAAAAGGAGTTAGTCCTCGCGTCGTTAAAACAAACCGTAATGCGTATATTTGAAATGACAAGGCTTGATAGAGTATTTAAGATAGTTCAGACAGTCGAGGAGGCTTGATAAATTGTACTGCAAAATAGCAATAGACGGACCAGCCGGATCCGGGAAGACTACTGTTGCCAAAGAGCTTGCCAGAAGGCTTAACATAGATTACCTCGATACTGGTGCTATGTACAGAATTGTTGGGCTTTATCTTAAAGAAAGTGGTATAGGTCCCGATGCTGACGAAGAAGAAATTCAGAAAAAACTTGAGAATTTGTTTATTGAATACAAAGATGGGAATTATTTAGTTAATGGTAAGATTGTAGGAGATGAGATTCGTACCGCCGAAGCCGGAGTTTACGCTTCGCAATATGGTGCCAATCCGGCGGTGCGAAATTTTCTTACTAACTTGCAGAAAGAGATATGTAAGAATCGAAGCATAGTTGCAGAGGGGAGAGATATCGGTACAGTTGTGATGCCAGATGCACAAGTGAAAATCTTCCTTGTAGCATCTCCAGAAGTCCGAGCTAAAAGAAGATACGAAGAACTTAAAGCAAAAGGAAAAGAAATAAGTTTTGATATCTTGCTTAATCAGATCATTGAACGCGACAAAAACGACACATCAAGAGAGATTGCACCACTTGTTAAAGCTCCAGACGCGGTAGAAATCGACACTTCAAATATGACAATAGAAGAAGTGATAGAAGAAATTTTGAGAATAGTCAAGAACAAATGCAGAGTGATTGACAATTAATCTATTAGGGAGTTTCACATATGCCAGCCAAAATTTTGATTGGTCCGTATGGTTTTTGTTTTGGCGTTGAACGAGCTGTGGATAATGTAATTGCATTATTGGAAAAAGGCGAAAAGCTTTTCACAGATGGCGAGGTTGTTCATAACAAGAACGTAATTTCGCACTTGAAAAGTCTCGGATTAAGCTCGGAACCTGTTGAAAATGGCACTTTTGTAATAAGAGCACACGGACTGCCGCCAAAGATAACTCAAGAAATAGCAAAGAACCATAAAATATTGGATCTTACTTGTCCAATCGTGCTGAACGTCTTTAAATTAGCAGAAAAACTGAATTCTCAAGGTTTCACGATAGTTGTATTTGGGAAACCCGACCATGCAGAGATGATCGCGCTGAAAGGGCATGTCCAAAGCGCTATCATAACAAAAGAACCTCTCAAAATTGATTCAAAGAAGATAGCGTTACTCAGTCAAACGACAAGCTCAAGCGATGACTTCCATACATTTGTCGAAAAAATGAAGGAATTGAATTCTGATGCCGAAATATCTGTATACAACACGGTATGTGGTGTTACCACAGAACGGGAAGATGCAGCAAAAGAACTCTCAAAAATGTGCGATTTAGTAATAGTAGTTGGTGGAAAAAACAGCTCGAATACAAGAAAACTTTACGATATCTCTTCAAAAGGAACCTTAACACTTCATGTTGAAGATTTGAAAGAATTCGAAGAGATGTTAAAAAGCAAAGCAGAGATTGAAAGCATCATTACCAATGAAAATTCAACGATTGGAGTGCTCAGTGGAACGTCAACATCACAAAGAGATGTTAATATCCTTGTGAAACACATTCTTGAAAAATACGGTGGGAGGGAAAGTTTCATGGCGGAATTAAACAGAAACAGCACATCACAGGTCGAACAACAGGAAAACTTCGAAGAACTTCTCGAGCAGTACGAAAGAGCAACAGAGGCAAGCCCTGTGGGTAGGGGGAAAATAGTAGAAGGCATCGTCACAGAAATTACGCCAACAGGACTAACCGTAGACTTTGGATGGAAAGGCACAGGCGTTGTACCATTGGAAGAGATGTACAAAGAATTATCAGAGTACAAAGTCGGTGACAAAATCATTGTGAGGATAGAAAAGCTGAACGAAGATGAAGGCACAGCTCTGCTCTCCGAAAAGAAACCGATGGCAAGGAAGGTAATTGAAAACATAGGCAAAGCTTATTCAGAACAGAAAACAGTATATGGAAGAATAATCGAAAGGATAAAGGGTGGTTACAGAGTTATTCTCGAGAATATTGTCGAAGCATTCTTGCCTGGCAGCGAATCTAATATAAAAGAGGGAGAAGAGCTTCCAAGGGAAAAAATGCACTTTGCAATTATAAACTTCGAACAGCGCGGGAAGAAATTGAACATAGTAGTCTCCAGAAAGCGCTTATTCCAAAAACTAATAAATGAATTTTTTGAAACGCGTAAACAAGGCGATGTCATAGAAGGAATAGTGGAGCAAATAGATGAAAGGGGCGCGTTTGTAAAGATTGGTGGCATACTGACTGGATTCTTACCAAATAGCGAAATATCTTATAACTCATCGATCAAGGCATCCGATGTATTAAGCATAGGTAAAGTTATGAAATTCTTAGTTAAAGAATTAGACCCAGCACGAAAGAGAATAACGCTGAGCCTCAAAGCACTGATGCCAGACCCATGGGAAAGTGTTGATAAGAAATTCAAGGTCGGTCAAAACGTAACTGGCGTGGTGACATCAGTCAAACCGTTCGGATTCTTTGCCAAAATAGATGATGGAATTGAAGGTCTCGTTCCTGTTTCTGAAATTTTTTGGGGCAAACCCGGCAAAGTTACAGATGTCGTAAATGTTGGAGAGCATGTAAAACTTCAAATATTGGAAATCGTACCTGAAAAGAGAAGGATACTCCTTAGTTATAAGTCCGTCGAAGGTGATATATGGGAAAGGCTCCAGCAAAAACACCCTGAAGGTAGTGTCGCAGAAGGAAAGGTTATAAAAGTTTTACCAAATGGTGTAATAATTGAAATCGAGCCAGGACTCACTGCCTTCTGCAATATATCGGAAATTTCCTGGAATTTTGTTGACAAAATCGAAGATGTCGTAGCAGAAGGTCAGCATGTAAAATTCCAAATTCTCTCAATCGACAAAGAAAACAAAAAGGTCAGAGTAAGCATTAGAAAAGCAACCGAAAATCCATGGGAGAAATTTGCCGCAGCACACAAAGAAGGAGATACAGTCAGTGCTAAGATAATAAAAAGCGTAGATAAAGGCTACATCGGCGTGTGTGAAAATGTAGAGGTGTACATTCCGAAAACACAAGTTTACGAAAATTTAAGCATTGGAGAAGAAGTAAGTGGTAAAATAATAAAGTTGGAGAAACAAAAAGACATTTATAAAATAATCGTCAGTCCAAAAGCATACGGAAGCGAAACAATGAAAAATATGCAAAATCAAGAAAAAACGAACTTTTCAAATGTAACTTTGGAACAAACGCTGGAGGGAAAAGCAAATAATGCCACTGAATCGGAAAGAACCGAAGAAACAACCGGAGGAGAAAAGTGAATTAACTGGATCAAAATTTGGAAAAGCGCCTATAGTTTTGATAGTAGGTAAAAGTAATGTTGGAAAATCGACACTTTTTAACAAACTGATTGGAAAGAGGAAATCAATTGTTGCAGATGAACAGGGAACAACAAGAGACGCGGTCATAGACCGCGTCCTTTGGTATGATAAATCATTCCAGCTGGTGGATACTTGCGGTATATTCGAAGGAAAAGAAAATGAAATATACGAGAGAAGTAGAGACGCAACCATTAAAGCTCTTGAAGAAAGTGCTCTTGTTCTTTTTATTGTCGACGGCAAGAATGGATTATCGTCTGAAGATCACACTATAGCTTCAATTCTAAGAAAATCAGGTGCGGACGTACTACTGGTCGCGAACAAAACCGAAAGCGAGAAATACTACCAGAAGGTTTATTCTGAACTCTTTTCATTGGGATTTGGAGAGCCGTTCCCAGTTTCGGCAGAACAGAGCAAGAACTTGGACGAGCTAATAGAGAATGTGATCAGCAGGCTTGAGGAAAAAGGCTTCGATTTAGAATACACTGAAAATAACGAAAATTTGATCAGAGTAACGATAGCTGGCAAACCAAATGCTGGCAAATCCTCCCTCTTTAACATGATAATTAATGAAGAAAGGGCTTTAGTCACTCCCATAGCTGGCACTACGCGAGACACAATAGACGAAATTGTAAAAATAGGGGACAAGAATTACCTATTTGTCGACACAGCAGGGTTAAGGAAAAAAAGCAAGATTGAAGACTTCATAGAAAGAATAAGTACTTTGCGAACAATAGAGGCAATTGAAAAATCCGATGTCGTCGTTCTGGTAATCGATTCGACCCAAGGAATAACAAGACAAGATCAGAGAATTGCCGGTCTTGCCGAGAAGAATGGGAAGGGCCTCGTTGTTGTTTTCAACAAATGGGATCTTGTGAAACACGCAGACAGGCGTGTAAAAGACTTTATGGACATGTTTAAGGAAAAGCTCTACTTCGTTGATTTTGCTCCCGTAATCTTCACCAGTGCGGTTAACAAAGTTGGATATAAAGAATTGATGAAGGCTATTAACACTGCTTACGCTTCGCTCCATAAGAAAGTACCTACAAGTGCTGTTAATGCCGCTATACAAAGAATGATAGCTAAGCCACCTCACGGACTGAAGTTGTATTATGGACTTCAAGTGGATATAAGGCCTCCGACATTTTTATTCTTCGTAAACAAAATCGAAGTTCCGGAAAGCTTTCAGAACGCTATAAGGAAAAACATAAGGGAGCAAATTGATCCATTTACAGGTGCACCTATATTCCTGAAATTCAAAGAAAGAGAGTAGCGCTAATGAAGAAAGATAATGACGCGCAAAGAACAGAACCGCTTACGGATGATTTTATTAAAAACTTAGAAAAACTCATAGAAGAAACTGACTGTCCAGAATGTGTAAAATGTGGCTGGTGCTGTAAACATACGGTGTGCTATTATGGCGAATGGGATTACGAAAAGAGACAGTGCAAATTTTTAACGGAAGAAAATCTATGCAGTAAATACGATGAGATAAATGCTTTTGAGGATAAGATAAGGTTGGACAAGAAGAGCAGATTATTTGGAAGCGGTTGCTGCTTAAACTATGAAAACCCTTATAGGCTCGAAATTCTCAGAAGGTTAGGTAAATAAAATAGATCGTTTTACGGGGGGCGAAGGATGTACGATTCTAAAAAGTTGAAGAAGGTAGTAATGTACAGAAATTTGACAGTAGCCTTAATAACAACGATAGTCATTGGAGTCATATTCTTAATGTGGCTCAACGTTTTTATCACAAAGGATTCAGAAAAGAATTTTGAAATCATAGACAGTGCTTTCCAAAACATCTTGAGCGCACTGAAAGAATCGTTAACTCTTCAAACAAGTAATGTCGATAAGTTTCTCTTAAATAATCTACAACTTGCGAAATCTTTGGTATTAAACCTTGGTGGATACGACGCTCTAAAATCGATAGAGAAGATATATGAGTCTTCCTTAGAAGATGCTGGTGAAGTCTTCGTCGATATTGATGTTGCTTTGGTTGACCTAAACGGAAAGGTACTTTCCTCAACGGGATATCACTCTAACGTCAGCGAACTCAGATTCAAGCCTTCAGAACCATCAGATCAGCAAACTCCGAAATTCCTCACATTCCTGCCAAACGAAAACCGATTGGTAATCTATTCTTGGTTTAGGATAAGCAACAATGAATTCTTAACGTTTATCCTTTATCCAGACCCACGACTGTATGTGAACTTGATAAAAGGATTAGCAACACTCAAAATTGGAAATACAAAAGAAATCGCAATATATGTAGACTCGGAAAATAGACTGGATATTTCTGGAAAGGTCTTAGATTCGGTTATAGACGCGGGAATAAAAGACAAGATTATAGTAAGGAGAATAACAAGCACTACGCTTTACAAACCATACACTTTATCAACTTACGAAGGTCTGACGACGAATTTATACCTCAAAGTAACGTTTGACTACATGAACTATGTATACATCATAGCCCTCATAATAGTTTTATTTATACTTATTGTCTTGATATTCACATATCTTTCAACACGTTCGGCGATAACCCCATTTGCAAGTGACATGACAAAATTGGGAATTGCAGTTCGGGAGGTCGGAAATTCTGGAATCCTTCCACCAGCAGGAACATTCAATCTAAGAGATACTCAGGAATTTTATGAAACACTTTCAGCCATAATGCAAGAGCTCAGTGCAACTCTTGAAGAACTCGAAGCAACAAACGAGGAACTTGAAAAGGCATACAATGAAGTGTCCGCAAAAAGTGAAGAGTTTAGGCGTTTGTTGTTAAACATGTCTGAGAGACTTGCCATGATTGCGGAAGGATATGACGAGGAAACTGGTCATCATATTTACAGAGTCAAAATTCTGTCGCGCTTCTTAGGTGAAAAGTTGCAACTCGATGATGAAAGAATTGAAGAACTTGGCATGTTTGCAAGCTTGCACGATATTGGAAAGATATTCATACCGCATGAAATACTAAAAAAACCCTCGCGCCTCACACCTGAAGAATGGGAAATAATGAAGCAGCATACAATACTCTCAAAAAGAATCTTAGACGTTCCCGGCTTCGAGACAGCGCTTAACATTGCTCTGTACCACCACGAAAACTACGATGGAACAGGTTATCCATTTGGTCTGAAAGGTGAGGAGATACCTATCGTGGCACATATTGTCAAGCTTGTAGATGTATACGATGCGCTTAGGTCGGAACGGTCGTATAAAAAGGGACTTTCGCACGAAGAAACACTAAGAATTATCTTAGAAGGGGATGGTAGAACTTCACCAAGCCATTTTTCACCAAAACTTCTAGAAGTTTTTGAAACGCACAACAATGAAATAGATGAACTTTGGAGGAGTATTTAACAAAACATTAATTGACTAATTTGAAATATATGGTACAATTCTGCTTGCTGATAAAAAAATCCGCACGCTTTCCGTTTCCCACCTCGGTGCTCTGAATTCTAATCGGAGTCGGTGGGTTAAAGGGGGCGGAGGATAAAACCAAATGGAGGTGCAGGTATGCCAGTCGTAACGATGAAACAACTTTTAGAAGCAGGTGTTCACTTCGGACACAGAACTCAAAGATGGAACCCCAAGATGAAGCCGTATATCTACGGAGCAAGAAAAGGTATCTACATTATTGACCTTCAAAAGACCGTAAAGCTCTTGGACGAAGCCTACGATTTCGTTAGAGACGTAGCAAGCAAAGGCGGAACGATCCTCTTCGTTGGAACAAAGAAACAAGCTCAACAGGTTGTTAAGAACGAAGCAGAAAGATGCGGTGGATTCTACGTTAACAACAGATGGCTCGGTGGACTTCTCACAAACTTCTCAACGATTCAATCAAGGATTCAAAGACTCATCGAACTCGAAGAGATGGAAGCAAACGGGGAGCTCGACAGGCTTCCTAAGAAAGAACAAAGCAAATTGAGAAAAACGCTCGAAAAACTTAGAAAGAACCTGGGTGGCGTCAAGAATATGAGAAGTTTACCAGATGTCATATTTGTCGTGGACCCGAGGAAAGAAAAGATAGCTGTCGAAGAAGCGAATTACCTTGGAATTCCTATCGTAGGTATGGTAGATACAAACTGTGACCCAGATCCAATCGACTACGTAATTCCATCAAACGATGACGCAATAAGGGCAATCGCTCTTATCGCAGCCAAGATAGCGGATGCTTACTTGGAAGGCAGAGAAGGCGTTGCGTACTCAGCAGAAGAAGCTCAGGTAGTATCCGAACCAGAAGAGATAGAGATAAACATTCCAGAAAACCTTGAAGAAGAAGAAATATAACAATTGAACAAAATATAAAAACACAAAAGACCTCGGCGTCAAGCCGAGGTCTTGTTTTTAGCTCTCGAACTAAGGTACGAATTGGCAACAAGTGATGCAAGTATCATGACCATACCGATTATTTGAATAAAGAGTATCTTTTCATGACGAATCAGGCTACCAGCCAATACAGAAACGATTGTCGTCAAATTAGAAAATAGAGACGAAACGGTCGGTGAGACTTTGCTGAGCATGTAATTTACCAAGAAGAAAGCAACTGTTGAAGATAAAACACCAAGGTACAGAGCACTGATAATTGCTGATAAATTCGTCGTTATCTCGAACTGACCAGTGATTAAACTCATGGTTGTGAAAAACAAAAAACCTGTCAGCATCATTGTGAATGTTATTTCCATAGGTTCGAAGAGCGCTGATAACTTCCGCGAGAAAATATTATAAAGTGCTGCAGAAAAGACGGCACACAGAACTAACACCTTTCCTATGAAAGCTCCTTTTTCAAATCCGCCGCCTCCAACTATTAGAGAGACGCCCAAGAAGCTTGTGAATGCAAACAAAACCTGAAACCAGTGTAGCTTTTCCTTAAGCATGAATGGACTGAGAAAAGCAATAACAATGGGTATCATCGCTATTATCATACCAGCCTCTGAAGAAGTTGCGTACCTCAAACCATTCGTTTCAAAAATAAAATACATTATAGGCTGGAAAATAACAACTTTCCACAGCTTCCAGTAAGGCTTCCTACTTATACGGACAACTTTCAGAAAACTTAGCAACAGAATAGCAGCGGTTGCTATACCAAACCTATAAGACAAAAACGTGTAAATCCCCACGTACTCAATGCCAGCCTTTGTGAACAAAAAAGAAAGTCCAAATATCAGCGAAACGGTAACTCCAGCAAGATAAACTCTCCAGTTTCCATTCTTCCCCATTATTATTCCCCTTTCACAGGAATTCACGAAAATTCTCATGGAACATCAATGGTTCGCAAAGCGTACCATGTTCACAACAATATTTTAAACCATAATCCTGAGCTTGAAAAGATAGGAATGTTCGGACTTCTCAAAAGCTAAAGAATTGACAATAGTACACATTTATGGTAATATTTTAGCAGACAAAACATATGATTGCTAATTTGTTTGACAATTCACAGGATATACTTTTATCGATTTCGTAATATCCGGAGGTGATAGAATGGACATCACCGAAAGGCAGAAAAAAGTGCTGTACTGTATTGTACAAGAGTACATAAACACGAAAGCTCCAGTAAGTTCGAAGAGAGTCTTAGAAAACGCTGCACTTGAAAGGTCAGGCGCAACTGTCAGAAATGACATGAACAGGTTGATGAAGGCTGGTTACATATATCAGCCACACACATCGGCGGGTAGGGTACCTACCGATAAAGGTTTGAGATTTTACGTTAACGAACTCAGAAAAATAAGAGATGAGATAAAGTCAAAGAGCACCCACGTTGAGACAGTTGCGAATTTCCCAATGGGCGATATGGAAAAAGTGCTAACTGGGGCAGCCAAATTGCTGAGTTCATCAACAAAAGGCATGGTAGTTATAGAGAAGCCAAGTCCGTTGAATCTTAGGATCAAAAGAATTGTGATAACACCTGTTAGCAGAAACTTTTCTATTGCAAATGTCGTAACTTCGCTTGGTCTGAGTTCTTCTATACCTCTCCAACATGCAGAAATCGATAGCGGCGAAGAGATAACACACATTGAGGAAGTCCTGAACAAGCTGATTCAAGGTCTAACACTTAACGAATTCAGAACGAAATTGAAAGACATCTTCTCGAAGTTAAACAATCTCAATAGCATAAACGGCTTTGAAATAAGTAATATGAGCAAGGGATTCTTGGAGATAACTGAACGCTTATCGATGGAAAGCTACGAGGATTATATCACCGAAGGACTTTCAAACCTTTTAACAAACGACAGGATTAATTTACGAAAACTGCAGAATATACTTGCTTATGTATCAACCGATGTTTTCTACAAAGACCTCTTAGAACTCAAGAATGATGTCTATGTGGGTAAAGAACATGGTTTGCGTTTCTTGGATGACTTCTCAGTCATTATAGGACCATTCTATGCGGAAAACAACCCAATAGGACGAATCGCCGTCTTATTTGATAAGTTCAGCCGATATGATCATGTGTTCGAAAGCTTTGAATTCATGCTCAATAGATTGACTGAATACTTCACAATAGTCTCGAGAAATGTGTGAAATGTGTTAAATGCGTAAACTAATAAAATATATAAAAGATGAACTGAGGAGGGAAAAATATGGAAAAGGAAAGAAAACTGGAAAATTTAGAAGAGAAGGAAAGGAAAATTGCTTCAGATAACACAGATAATTTGACTGAAAATAAAGAGGAAGTTTCGAATCTTGAAAAGGAAAACAAGGAGTTAAAAGAAAAGATCTCCGAGCTCGAAGCGCAGTTGAAAGAAATCCAAAACGCGGCTCGGGTTATAAAAGCAACATTCGAAAATTACAAGTTAGACGCCGACAGGCAGATAAGAGATGCGAGCAGAGCTACCTCTTTAAGGATTATGAGAGCGATGATACCTCTCTTAGACGATTTCAAACGAGCTTTTAAACATTTTGAGCTATCAAACAACCTCGAGGAATTCAAAACTGGAGTGGAAAAGATATACGAGAAATTTGTCAGAACACTTGAAAATGAGGGGTTAAAACAAATTGATGCAACTGGCAAGTTTGACCCGTTCAATCACGAAGCATTCGAAAGGGAAGAAAGAGAAGACTTGGAAGAATACACGATCACCGAAGTTATAGAAGATGGTTATACCTTCAACGGTCAGGTTATTAAACCTGCGAAAGTAAAGGTTGCAGTCAAGCCAAGAAAGAAAAAAGAACCTGCAGAAAATACTGAGAACACAAACAGTAACAAAGACAACAGTGAAGGTAAAAGCTCTGAAAGCAGTGCGGAAAATAGAGGTGAGGCATAATGCCAGCTAAAAAGGATTATTACGAGATACTTGGTATTCCAAAAAATGCCTCTGACGATGAAATTAAAGCCGCTTACAAGAAGCTTGTCAAAGAATGGCATCCAGATAGGCACGCCGGAGACAAAAAGAAGCAAGCGGAACAGAAGTTTAAAGAGATTCAAGAAGCTTACGAAGTGCTCAGCGACCCGCAAAAAAGAGCAATGTACGATAAGTTTGGTTACGTAGGTGAAGGCGGTTATGTATACGAACCGAATGGGACAAATTTCGGCACTGGTGGTTTTGGTTTCGGATTTGAAGACATTTTCAGAGATTTCGATGATATATTCAACATATTCTTTGGAGGGCAGAGAACTTCAACAGCTTCTCAATCGTCCCAGAGAGGAACACGCAGAAGCTCTCGAAGAGGTGAAGATATAAATGTTGAGTTAGTTATAACAGATGCAGATATATTCACTGGAAAGGATGCAACAATTGAATACGATAGATATGATGCTTGCGAGAACTGTCATGGCGAAGGTGTTGAACCTGGCAGTAAGTGGGTAACCTGTTCAAAATGTCACGGTACTGGCGTTGTAAGAGAAGAAAAACGCACCCCATTTGGAGTATTTATTAACCAGCACACTTGTGACGCTTGTGGTGGTACAGGTTCGATTCCCGGAGAAACATGCCATGTCTGTCGCGGCAGTGGAAGGATAAAGAAGCGAACCACTGCTGTGGTAAATATACCATCAGGAGTCGAAGATGGAAGCGTATTGCGAATTCCTCGGAAAGGAAACGCCGGCAGTTATGGTGGTGAATACGGGGATTTGTATGTGCATATCAGAGTCAGACAAACAAGTGATTACAAACGCGAGGGTGATGATATAATAGTAACTGTGCCAATAGATTACGTAACAGCAATTCTTGGAGGAACAGCGTTCGTTGAACTTCCGAATAAAGAGAAAATCGAGGTAGAAATACCTGCCGGCACACAGCCAAATGATAGAGTTGTTATCAAAGGCAAGGGAATTCCAAATACAAGGACAGGTAGACGCGGGAACTTGGTTGCAGAATTTAAAGTTTCGATACCAAAGAAGGTATCAGGTAAAGAAAGGGAACTTTTGAAAGAAATAGCAAAAGAAAGGGGTATTAAGGTTTGAGACTTGACAGGAACAAATTAGAAAATGCTCACAAAAAAATGTATAGAAGACTTCCAAACAGTAGAAAGAACAGCAGAAATGGATCCAATAGTTTCAAGCTTTTTTCTGCTATTTTCTTGATATTAGTGATAGGTTTATTCTTCATTGGTTTTTCCACAATTATAAACTCTGAAAATAACACAATGAAACTTTTTTCTTTTCTGAAGCAAGCTGATAAAACGAATAACGAAAATGTAAATGAGGAGAAAGAAATCTTTCTTGACTTTGGGCAAGAAACACGAATAACGAAGGTTTTGAAAGTCAACGACGAGTATTTAGTTGTAGGTGATGTACTGACAAACGAGAAGGAAAAATACCAGATCTTTTTAGCAAAGTTGGATAAAGATGGCAATATAATTTCAAAAACGTTTTTTGGAAACGATGGAGACGAATTTGCATATGATGTTATTAAGGAGAGCGACGGTTACATAGTCGTAGGGGTTTCTTCTTCAAAAAGTTTCGGAGTCCGTGGCAGGTACGATGCTCTGCTTATAAAATACAATGAACAAGGAAAAATCCTTTGGTACAAAGTTTACGGAGGACCTGACTGGGATAGAGCATACAAAGTTCTGAAAACAGAGAACGGATACGTCATCGTAGGTGATAATTACGCAAAAGGCGGAGATGTGTCGCAAAATTTTGGCGAACACGACTACTGGATTGTGAGCTTGTCAAGAGATGGAAAGATTCTATGGGACAGGAGCTTTGGCGGTATAAGATGGGATAGAGCGTATTCAGGTGGCTATGTTGAAGCACAAAAATTGATTCTCTCTGTCGGTTCTTCAAACTCGTTCACAGATGGGAATCGGTACGATGGATACGTTGTAGCTTACGATACAAAGGGTAATTTAGTTTGGAAGTCTACGTTAACAAACTCTTATACACTGTGGCCTCTCGATTTAGTTGTTACAAATAACTCAATTTACGTCGCAGGATATGTTTACGAAAAACTGTCGTCAGACTCTGCTGGCAACAATTCGCAAAATGCCTTAGGAGTTGAAAAGGGCTTCATCGCAAAGCTTTCGGAAAGCGGTCAAGTCGTATACCTTAAAACGTTTGGAGAAAATGCGAGAATACATTCGATAGCCGTTGATTCTTCAACAATAGATAACAAAGATGAGAGCAAGACAATCATGTTTGTTGGTTATAAAACCGATAAAGACGTAAAGATACCGTGGTATGGTTCTTTCATCTTCCGAACGGATATGGAGAAACCTACTATTATAGAAAAATACTTGGACACAGAATATGGTATGTTGTTTAACATTCTAAAATCAGAAGATGGAGTCGTTATATCCGGAAGCAGTATGAAAGAAGGGAAAATTGTTGGGCTACTGAGGATAATGCCAAATATATAAGTGCTTAAGTCTTATTCGAGCAACTCTTTTAAAGACTCCTTGTAATTTCTTCCAACTGGCACAATATCGCCATTTGAAAGTTCGAGGGCCACGCTCCCAAAGTAATTCCTGATTATTTTCTTTATGTGCTCAACATTTATAATATACGATTTATGAACTCTAAGGAATTTTTCCGCAGGTAGTTTTTCTTCACAAACCTTTAAAGAAGTTTTCGTAGTCAATTTTTCTTCATTTGAGACGACAACTACTTCACCTTCGCTTGCGTAAATGTATAAAATTTTGCTGATATCCAAAAACAACACCTCTCCGTCAACTTCGACGGAGAATTTTTCTTTTTTCATCTTCTTTATGAATTCTCTCATTTTTGACTCTTGAAGTACGTCCTCTTTGTTGCTTTCTATAATCTTCCTTACCTTCTCGATAGCAGTCTTCAAGCGTTCTTCCCTTATAGGTTTTAAAAGATAGTCAATTGCATTTTCTTCGAAAGCCTTTACAGCGTATTCTGAATAAGCAGTCGTAAATATCACATAAGGCCTATGCTTGACGTTTTCAAGAACATAAAAACCGTCGTATTCTCCCAAGTTTATATCTAGAAAAACCAAATCGGGCATTTTTGTATTGATCATCTCGATAGCTTCACGTGCGTTAGATGCTATGCCTAATATATCTAAACCTTCCTCTTTCAACATCTTTTCAAGTACAAGAGCAAGCAACTTTTCATCTTCAACAATTACACAAGTCATATTCTCACCTTTACCTCCAATTCACTAATTTTATGTCAAACTCTTAGCGGGTAGCAAGCCATCTCAGAAATACCTTTGTTCCTTTTCCTGGTGATGTCTCATAAATTAATTCTGAATCCTTATCGAACGTTTTCAGCAAATTCTCAACCATCTGTAGACCTGCACCCTTCACGATTTCTGATGCACCCTTTCCATTGTCTTGAATACTCAAGAGAATAAATCCATCCGTTTGCTTAGCTTCTATTGTTATAACACCACTGTTTGTAGACTTGGTTACACCATGAATTATCGAGTTTTCCACAATCGGCTGAAGGATTAGAGACGGAATTTTCACACCCTCACATTCCGGCTGAATGTCTATCATATAGTCAAAATTGCTCAACCTGATCTTCTGTATATCCAAATACTTCTTCACTAAGGAGATTTCATCTTTCAACGTCCAAACTTCAGGAGCTTCCAGAACTGCTCTAAAAAGCTCTGAAAGATTTATAAGATACTCGCGCAATTTGTCATTGCTTTCTCCAAGGTCAATCATTGAAACCGCAGTGCTCATAGAATTGAACAGAAAATGAGGATTAGTTTTGTACCTGAAAACCTGCATCCTTAACTTCATCTGGGCTTCATTAAGCTTTTTATACTCTATAACCTGCCTCTCAAGCTCTCTTTTTAGAGCAACGTAAGATACTCCAAAGGATACCAAGAGAAATGTTGAAACCACAAGTAACGCATTCAAGAAATTGCTCAAAGTATCTATCGGATATCTGTCAATCCACATGTTAAACAGATTGGCAAAAAGGAAACCCAAACCAACTACTGCAACTACAAGGAGTGAAAAATACAAAAGTTTGATCTGCTTTGTCGCATTAACTAATTCTTTACCCCACATTCTAAAAACATAGTACGTTATACCGACAGTATTCACAATCAAAAAAGTAGCAATTACTGAGAACAAATAAAGATTCGACGGAACGAAATACATTATGTAAACAAAGATGATAAGTGATATGAGTTGAAGAAAAAGAAATACCCGCAAACTTATCTCTCCTTTAGTCTTTTCAATTTCACAAAATTAGTGCTTGTTTTTAAAGAACACGAGATTAGAAATCGATCCAACCACAACACTTATAAGCATCCAAGCAAATCCAAATCCCACCGAGCCTTTGGCAACAACTGTGAGTAAGATCTGGTATGTAGCGTACTCAGAGAAGAGAAGATACGATAAGAACTGTAGGAGAAAAAAGGAAAAAATAGGCGAAAGAACAGAAATCAAGAGAATTTCCCTTAAGCTCACCTTTGCTCCCAAGCATAAAGCGTATAGAATAACAAAAAGAACAGGAAAATAGCCGAACGAAAAATTCGGGAAGAGGCTGTAAAACGTCGAATAAGAATTCACAACGGAAAACATAAGTGAGTGGAACATTATAGCCAACCACTTCATATTTCTCCCCCCAACTTCTACCTAATTGATATTTTACCACTTTGTGGAATGAATTGTGATAGAATACTAATGTAAATCACTATAAAGTAGAAGGTGAAAATATGAACTTTAATCCAGAAGTAGAGAGTAAAAAAATAGAGCGCTTTATAAATGAACTTATTGAGAAACACGGATACAGAGGGGCTGTGATAGGTGTCAGCGGTGGTATTGATTCAGCTGTCGTACTCGCTCTGTTAGTAAATGCTGTTGGAAAAGCTAAGATAAAAGCATTTATCTTACCAGAAAGAGATAGTTCAAGGCAAAGCATAGAAGATGCGAAGCTGGTCTGCCAACATTTTGGTGTTGAATACAGAGTAGAAAGTATTACAAAAGCTTTATCAGGTTTAGGTACTTATAAACTATTCCCACCCGCGCTGTTCATACCCGAAAAACTTAAAATAGTCTACGCAAAAAATAGGTGGAACAGATATGATGACCCATACGCCATGGATTTGCAAAATTCAGGTGATGAGCTCTTCTTGAAAGGCATAGCATACTACAGATCCAAACATAGGATAAGGATGTGTAAGTTATATTTCGAAGCGGAAAAACTCAACTACTGCGTCGTTGGAACGACGAACAAGACTGAACTGAAACTTGGACTTTACGTAAAATGGGGCGACGACTCTGTCGATATCGAACCTATTAAACACCTTTATAAGACACAAGTTTTTGAGCTTGCAAGGTATCTAAATGTACCCGAGAAGATTATAAAAAAACCACCGACGCCAGATCTTGTCCCCGGTTTGACCGATGAAGAGGCATTTGGAATGACTTATCAAGAGATTGACAGCATATTGATGGGACTTGAAAAAGAACATGATTTGCTTGAAAAGAACATCAATGACGAGAAATATAAGAGAATAATGAGACTGATAGAACTTGCAAAGTACAGGGAGATTAAATCTTTGGGTATTGAGGACGCGAAAGATGAACGATAAGAGTCAGAATTCGTTTGACTCAAATGTAGGTTTCATATGCGATCTAACAGTTGTTAAGCTCGGCAAGAAACTCAGAATCTTAGGATACGACGTTGAAATAGTGAAAAGCTCAAATATGGCCACGATAGAAAATGTCGTCAAGACAAAAAACATAAAAAAATTACTAATTACTAAATCTCGCGAATTGGCAAGGAAGCTATCAGGCATATTAGTATTAAGCAACAATGTCAGTGAACAAATTGAAGAAGTTCTGTCAAAGATTCAAAGCACAGCGCGAGGAAATCCAAGATGTAGTGAATGCAATGCAGAATTGATAGAATGTTCAAAGGAAGATATCGTCGGAAAAGTTCCTACGTACATATTTGAAAGTTTCGAGCGTTTTAAACATTGCCCAAAATGTGGCAAAATATTTTGGGAGGGGTCTCATTTCAAATTCAGAGGGGTTTGGAACTTAGCCAACACGAAAGACTTTAAACTTCGAAGGGGTGAATCAAAATGATAGGAAGTAAAATATGCAAAGCGCTTACCGATATATTTGAAAAAAGCAAATTATCAGAATCAGCACAAAAAGTTGCCGAAGAAATCGCATCTTTTGTTGGAGTCGATAAAATTTCGATCGCTTTTTACGAAAAAAGCAAATCAGCATACCGTGTACTTTTAAGCAACTTCTTGCCAGTTCAGTCAAAAATCCATTCAAGTATCATAGACAGACGCGATAGTTTGTCGAAGATAAGACTTGATGGTGAATTATCTGAATACGGAGAAGCTTACATATCACAGCTGGTCTACGGTGAGTATGGCGATAGTGCTCCTATTGGAATTGTACTCACACCAAGGCTTCCTTCAAAAATCACTAATTATCGCGAGATTTCAGACTTCTTGGCATTTGCCCTGTGGTTTATTCCAACATACGAACAATCAAAGAATTACTTAAGCAAATACAGATCCCTTTGGATGCTAACAACACTCTTCGAAAGCGCAAAATCCACCTCAGAAATAATTGAAACTTTTCTGAAAGTAATGGCAGACATACTGGAAGCAGAAATATCAGCAACTTTGAGAATCAAAGACAAAGTCGAAGTGCAAGTGTATGACCAAAATTCTGGTTCGTTCGATACTTTCAAATTCGAAATGTCAGAGATGCCAAACGAAACTTTGAGATACTTCAAAGGCACAGAAAAGGTTCTTTATAAACCAGTTGGATTAAATGCGGTACTCAAGGCGAATGTTCTATCCGCAGTTATTGTACCGGGTGACATCAATTCAGAAGAATGGTACATTTTTGCAAACAAGAAGGCAAAAGATACATATTTGGAATCAAAGTCATTTGATTCTATGGATTTGGACTTAGCAAGGGATTCGGTAAGAAGATCCATTCTTGCAAGGGGAAGAGTTGAGTTTGAAAAACGTCTGAGAGAAGAGATTGTAAAACTAAAGGAATTGCAGGAGAACCATGAAAAGCTTATAGAAGAACAGAAAGAGCAGATAAGAAAAATGAACGCCGTGCATTACATAAGCCAGGCTATGCGAACTATGTACAGCGTAAGAAATGTCTACAAGACGTTGCTGTTGGGGCTTACTTCCGGCAGGTTGCTGGGATACAACCGAGCTTTATTACTCGTATACGATGAAAAACGGGACACACTAATTGGAAAAATGTGGTTCGGACCAGACAGTGAAAACGTGGAGGAAGATTGGAAAAAAGCCAATCAAAGAGCAATGAGATATGCAGATGTTGTTCAGTACCTAAGGGAAGAAGCTATGACGATTGAAATAAACAATAGACTAACAGAGCAAATCGAAAACAGAATATTTCCATATAAGGCGCATCCGATACTTGAAAAGTGTGTACTGAGAAAGAAGATATTTGTTGGAACCGAAAGATTGATCGACTCTATGGGAGTAGATGTTGCGGACATCGTTAATCTGCTCGGCACAAAAGAATTTGCTGTAATACCACTTGTAGGACGAGAAGGCACATTTGGAGTAGTGATAGTGGATAATTTCTACACAAAAAAACCTATCAGAGAAAGTGATATAGATATCTTAAAAATAATTTCTGACAGTGCAGGGCTCGCAATAGAGACCGCACTTAACTATGAAGAATTGCGTAATAAAACTGCATCGCTTGAAAGGCAGAAGAGTCTCATTGAATATTTACGCGAGTTCTCAGATTCTGTACTCCAAAACATGTCCTCAGCGATAATCGTTTTAGACAGAGAAGGGAAAGTGAACGAGTGGAACAAAAAAGCTGAAATTTACTTCGGTCGACCCAAGGAACAAATGACAGGCATAGAATTAAGATCACTCGGACCTGAATTTGAGGATATACAAGAAATGTCTTTTCAAAGTATGAGAATTAAAGAAGAGATAAACTTAAGTAATTACTTAATCTCATTGGGCGGTCAGGAAAGGTATTACGACATCCGCATAACACCATTTTGGGATACGGAGAGAATAATGCTCCGAGGCGTTATAATAACCCTTGATGATGTAACAGATAGAGTTAATTTAGAAAAAGAACGCAAGAAGCAAGAGAAACTTGCTGCACTTGGTGAAATGGCTGCAAGAGTTGCACATGAATTAAGGAACCCCATTTCAGTTCTTGGAGGATTTATTAAAAGACTTCAAAAGAACGTTGATAACCCTGATGCAAGGAGTAGGTATGTAAAAATAATAGAAGACGAAGTATTACGCCTTGAACAAATAGTGAACGAAATACTTGATTTTAGCAGAGAACCGAGATCATTGGAATTCCGGTATTTCAATATAAACAAACTCATAAACGATGTGTATATTCTCTTGGAAGAAAAAATCCGAGAAAAGAACATACTTTTCACATTTAATGCCGATTCCGAAGAAATAACAGTATATGCTGAATACTCAAGAATGAAGCAGGTTGTAATAAATTTATTGCAAAATGCAATTGAAGCTACTCCAAATGATGGTAAGATATTAATAGAAACTAAAATCAAACTCGACAAAGTCCTGGTATCTGTCTGGAATGAAGGGAAACCGATAGACAAAGAAACTGCAGATAAACTTTTTACACCGTTTTTCACCACTAAGGTCTACGGTACCGGACTGGGACTGGCTATATGCAAGAAAATTGTTGAGGATGAGCATAAAGGAAAGATATACCATGAAGCAACCGATAACGGTAATCGCTTTGTCGTTGAAATCCCCAAGGTGGAAGACACACAAGTACCTGAAGGAAATTTGAACAGTCAAATAGACAATAATTAAAAAGGAGGAGTACAAAAATGATGGAAATTATGCTTAAAGCAAAGATTCATATGGCAACCATCACGGAAAAGGAAATTGAATATGAAGGAAGTATAGGTATCGATGAAGAACTATTAGAATTGAGTGGAATAAAGATAAACGAAATGGTAATAGTCTCGGATGTCAACAACGGAAATAGACTAACAACGTATGTGATACCGGAACCCCGTGGTTCAAGAAAGATTTCATTGAACGGCGCGGCTGCAAGACTTGTTGAAAAGGGAGACAGAATAATAATAATGGCATTTTCAATATACGATCCAAATGAATACAAAGGACCCAAGATTCTGATATTGAATCCAGACAATACTGTCAAAGAGATTAGGTGACATTCAACCAGAAAAATTATCGGCACGCTCTCTGATTTGCTCTTGCAAGGGGGAATAGCATGAATGTAGTCATTTCCGTAACACCGGACAAGATGGAAGCTTACATAAAACTTTCGAATATACTTCCGGGAGAGAATGTCACTTTAGATAAATTAACGGAAGAAATAAGAAAAGCGAAAATAACACACAACATAGATTTGGGGGCTCTTCGGCACCTGTGTGAAGAGCCGGTTGAGGACACACCTGTGCTTTTTGCCCGCGGTGATTTACCAAAGAATGGAGAAGACGGAAGAATAATATTTGAAGTACTGAGTCAAAGATCTTTCACCACTTCCGGAAACAAAGTTGATTTCAGAGAGTTTCCAGTGCAGAAAAGAATAATCGTCAAAAGTGGTCAGAAAATTGCAACCATTTATCCACCAACAGAAGGCATCCCGGGTCGAAATGTCTACGGAGAACCCGTTCCGGCTAAGAAAGGCAACGAAGCAAAAGTAGTACTTGGAAAGAACGTTGCACTTAGCGAAGATGGAATGCACATAATTGCAACAAACGAAGGAATATTAAAAATAGATATTGAAAAGGGAATGATTGAAGTAAGTGAATACTTAGAAATAGATGGAGACGTTAACTATGAAACTGGAAACGTCGAATTCCCCGGTGTAGTTTTAGTGAAAGGCGATGTAAAACCAGGCTTTATAGTTCGCGCAAAAGGGGACGTTGAAGTCAATGGTGTTGCAGAGGCTTCAACAGTAATCTCGTTAGAAGGAAATGTAAGAGTTTCTGGTGTAAAAGGTAAGGATAAAGGATTGATAAAGGCAAAAAAGGATGTGCATGTAAAGTACGCCGAAGCGGTAACAATAGAAGCCGAGAATCTCTACTTCGAATCCAATCTGATGAACTGCACTGTAAGGGTCACGAATTCTATAATCGGGACAGGACCTCGTGCGAATATCATCGGTGGCGAATACATCGCGCTATCAAAAATAGAAGCCGAAGAAATAGGTTCAGACTTTGGCGTTAATACATATCTGGAAGTTGGTGTAAACCCTTACATTCGCGAAGAACTGAAATTACTAAATGTCCAAATAGAAACAGATAAGACAAGCTTACAAAAGTTAATCAATATCGTAAAGCAATACAAGGAAATGAAAGAAAAAGGAGTGACTATACCTCCGGATAAAGAAGAACAGTTCTCTAAAGTAACAAGAACACTCATTAACCTTCGGGAACAACTCGAGAGAAATTTAAAAAGAAAGCAAGAACTTGAAGAGAAACTGTCCGTTATGCGTTATCAATGCTCAGTCGTAGCAAGAAAAGTATTATATCCTGGTGTTGAAGTCTTTATGCATGATGCAAGGTACATGACGGACAGACCATTGCCAAAGGTAGTTCTTAAATACGAAGACGGAAAGATAATTGCCGGAGGATATGGGGGGTAAAACCTCAACTCTCTTGGCTTTCTAAATTTTAAAAAATAGGAGGGTTAAGATGCAGTTCAAGATTATACCTCATTTTCGCTCAATGATCTGGGGTAACAGTGATATAAACGTTATCTTCGAGCTTGAAAATGAAATGCCAATAGGTGAAATTTGGCTTCTTTCAGGACACCCATTATATGAAACAAAGCTTGAGAATGGGATTTCCTTAAACGAATTTGGGCGTTCAATATACGACAGTAAATATGAGAGATTCCCAATACTGATAAAACTCGTATCAACAAAGCAGTGGCTAAGTGTGCAAGTTCATCCAGACAACGATTACGCAAACTCTTTCGAGAAAGAACCTTGGGGAAAAAGCGAAGCCTGGTATTTTCTTACAGACGGTGAATTTGCAATTTGCGAAGATGTTGACAAGATGAAAGAGTACATAAATAATGGCAAAATGGATAAATTAAACGAAGTTATGACTTTTGTAAAGGTTAGGAAAGGTACGTTTGTAAACATACCAGCCGGGACTGTACATGCTCTGGGTCCGAACAGCACAGTCATAGAAGTCCAGCAGTCGTCAGACCTTACATACCGCATATACGACTGGGGAAGGCCAAGGGAGACCCATATTGAAAAAGCGATTCAAGTAAGCAAAAGTATCAAAATATCCGATATACTCTCTGAAAATACAGCCGGATTACAAACACCATACTTTACTTTCTCAACAACACTACCAGAAAAAGACAGCCTCATAGTCGAAATACCAACAGAAATTACTAAAGATTTCTGTGCGAAAATAATCCTAAAAGAAACGGTTGACAACCAGAGCGATAAGATATATGTATACAATTTCTTATAGTCTTGAGAGCTTGGAATAAAAACATGCGGGTAAAAACCCGCATGTTTTGTTTTTTCTATTCACTTTTGATTAATCGCTGATTTTTTCTTCAAGCAAATCGAGAATATTTTTAACTGTCACAAGTTTCTCGATTTCTTCGTCTTCGAGCTTTATACCAAACTCGTCTTCAAAAACCATAACAAGATCGAATGCATCGAGTGAATCTGCTCCCAAATCTTCAATCAAATGGCTATCTTCGTCAATGTCTTCGATAGGTACGTTCAGCTTCTCAGAAATGATTTCCGCTACTTTTTTAAAGAGCTCTTCTCTATTCACATTAATCGCCTCCTACAAGGATTTTCTATGATGTCTTGCTATATTTTAATAAAACACTTTCGCTTTGTCAATATTTTTAAAATATTCCTTTTAATCCCGAGCTGCTTCTTCTAACTCATCTACAAGGTGCTCAATGAACCTAAATGCCCTTTCCCAGAATCCTTCTTCCTTGACATCAATTCCAACACTGGCTAACAATTCTTCCGGTGTATACTTGCCTCCGCTTTCAAGCAATTTTAAATATTTCTCGGCAAATGTTCTTCCTTCTTCCAAGTACTTCTGATAAAGCGTAATCACAAGACAGTGCGCAAAATTGTATGCATAGACGTAGAATGGTGTCTCAAAAAAGTGAGAAACCATCGCCCATTCGTTTTTGTACCACTCAGGAATTTCGACAACATCTCCAAATATATTCTTCAATTCATCGTGGTATATCTCATTCAACTCATTCCAATCGGCGTACCCATCTGTACTAATCTTCTTGTGGGCTCTCAATTCAAACTTAGTAAACATATTCTGCCTAAATGTTGTCGCGATTGTATCTTCGATTTTCGAAGCAAGCAGAGCCATTTTTTCTTTTTTTGAAAGCTTGTTTTTGAGATTATCAAAGACTAAGAACTCTCCAAAAACGGAAGCGAGTTCTGCTAACGTCAGTGGCGTGTCGTGGTTGAAAAACGTCTGTTTTCTTGAAAGAGTGCCATGCAATCCATGTCCAAGCTCATGCGCCAAAGTCATAACATCGTACATGTCACCGTTAAAGTTCGTGAGAACGTACGGAGGTAGTTTTGTCGTTGAATATATACAGTAAGCACCTCCAACCTTTCCCTTCTTAGGTAGCAAATCAATGCGCGAAGTATCGAAAAATCCTTTTACAATATCACCAGCTGATTGGTTAAACGCATAATACGATTCCAAGATAACGTCCTTAGCTTCATCGAAAGTAAATATTCTCCTCTCAGCACTTATCGGCGCGTATATGTCTGCAAGTGTCAATTTTTCGCCCATTATTTTCGATTTCCAATCATAATACCTGCGCACCAGATTTGTGTATTGGTCAGTAACTTCTATTAATTTATCTACAACTTCGTCGCTCACTTCATTTTCAAAATTCATCATCGATATCGGCTTTGGAAAGCGTCGAATTTTGCTCTCTGTGTCGTAGTTTTTGACTATCAGGTTATAAACTTCGGTTATCACCATTGAATCGTTTTGGAACCTTTCAAAGAACATCTTCATTGCTCTTTTCCTGAGATGGCTATCCGTCGACCTGCGTAGTGCTTTAATTTCTTCGACCGTTAACGTTTTAAGCTTACCATCAATTTCTATATCAAAAGTGTACGCACTCTCTAATCTACTATGAATCTTGGAAATTGCACCTCTTCCGGAAACAGACATCAAAGCTAATGTTTGCTCAGCTTCTTTAGATAAGAGGTGCTTTCTTCTTTCCACAATTCTTCTAAGCTTGTGCTCATAGTTTTTATCCAGATCTATCATTTTTTCAATGGATGCATCATCAAGAGCAGCAAGCTTAACTTCCATCTTTACGAGGCTTTCTGAAAGTTCAGCTTCGAGTTGTTGAATACTTCCGATGAGCTTCTGGCTTTCTGAACTCTCAGTATCCGTAGAGTACCTCATCCACGCATACTGAGAGGATTTTGCAAAATTATCGGTTGAATCTTCTATCTTTTTAATCAATTCAACTAATCTTCCTAATTCCTGTTCATTTTCAAATTCCTCAACGTATTTTTTTATTTCGTTCAAGCGCAGTTTTGCATTTTCAGTAGCAGCTGTATCGTCTTGAAAAATCTCTTTCAGATTCCAGTTCAAGACAGCTCCCTCCTATCCTTAGAAAATCTCTTATTCTTCCTCCTCACCAATCCTGAGCATTGCTAAGAAAGCTTCTTGAGGTATCGTCACGTTACCAATTTCCCTAAGTTTTTTCTTACCCTCTTTCTGCTTTTCAAGAAGCTTCATCTTCCTCGTAACGTCTCCACCGTAACACTTCGCCAACACGTCTTTTCTCAGTGCCTTAACTGTTGAACGTGCGATGAACCTACCGCCAGCTTTCGCTTGGATAGGAATTTCAAACTGATGTTGAGGTATGAGCTCAGCGAGTTTATCGACAAGCTTTCTTGCTATCGTGTATGCTTTGTCGCGGTGCGCAACGAACGACAGTGCATCAACAGGTTCTTTATTCACGTATATCGCAATCTTTACGAGATCACTCTTTCTGTATTCAAGGAACTCGTAGTCCATTGATGCGTATCCTCTACTCACTGCTTTCATCTTATCGAAGAAATCGAAGATGATTTCCGCAAGTGGAACTTCAAAGTGCATAACAACACGCTCGTGACCGGCGTTTTCCGTTGAGATCATCGTACCGCGCTTTTCGTTCTGCACCAAGTTCATCAACTTTCCTATATAATCTGGTGGCGTAATTATCGACAACTTAACGTACGGCTCGTAAATCTCTCGCACTTCTCCTTCTTCTGGGAACTTAGCCGGGTCGTTTATGAACACCTCTTCGCCCGCATGCGTGATTACCTTGTACTCAACGTTCGGCGCAGTTAATATGACAGCCATATCGAACTCTCGCTCAAGCCTTTCCCTGACAACATCCATATGAAGTAGTCCAAGAAAACCGCACCTGAAACCAAAACCAAGCGCTGGCGAGTGATCTGGTTTGTAAACGAGCGCCGCGTCGTTGAGCTTGTATTTATCCAGTGCCTTTCTTAACTCTTCGTAGTACTCAGGCAATCCTGGATACATACCCGCAAATACCATCGGTTTTACTTCCTTGTATCCCGGCAGTGGCTCTGGAGCTGGGTTATCAGGTTTTGTTATCGTATCACCGATTTTGGCTTTGGAAACGTCTTTCAACCCTGCAATGATATAACCGATATCCCCTGCTTTCAGAGAATCGACAGGCAACATATCAGGAGTGAACGTACCTACCTCTATGACTTCATAAACTTCGTTTGTAGACATCATCATTATCTTGTCGCCTGATTTAATCTCGCCATCGAAAATTCTAACGTACGTAATTGCACCGCGGTATTTATCGTACTTCGCATCGAAAATAAGCGCACGCAAATGCCCATCATCGGATGTTTCCGGTGGTGGAACGAGCTTTATAACCGCCTCCACAAGTTCTTTAACACCAATACCTTCTTTAGCACTTATCTTAAAAATATCCTCGCCTGGAATACCTATCAAATCTTCTATTTCCGCGACAGTCTCTTCGATATTAGCAAGTGGCATGTCGATTTTATTCACAGCTGGTATTAACTCTAAATCATGTTCGAGTGCCTTATACGTATTCGCAACCGTTTGAGCCTGAACACCTTGTGTTGCATCGACTAAGAGGATAGCACCCTCGACTGCCGCCATGCTCCTATCAACTTCATAAGAGAAATCGACGTGCCCAGGTGTATCGACGATGTTTATTTCGTATTCTTTTCCATCTTCTGCTGTGTAGAAAACTCTAAGTGGGTGTGATTTTATCGTTATTCCGCGTTCTCTTTCGATATCCATACTGTCAAGGTACTGTTCTCGCATTTTCCTCTTCTCAACGGCATTCGTCATCTCTAAAATCCTATCGGTAAGCGTCGTTTTACCATGGTCAATATGCGCAATTATACAGATGTTCCTAACATTTTCTATTTTCCTCATCTATCTCCATCCCTCCGAAAATTATTTCACAAGCTTGACTTCAACGATACTGAATGGAATCTTGATACCATTCTTATCGATTTCCGACTTAATTCTGTGCGCGACTGCATTTAGCGTGTCAAAATATGTTTCTTTTTCTGTCCAAAAACGCACCGTGTAAACAACGCCATTAGAATCGAACGATTTGAAGACAACATTGTTCTCCACAGAATTATCCTTTACCACCAACGGCTCTTCTTCGAGGACTTTCTTCAAGATTGAAACAACTTTATCAAGATCAGAAGAGTAATCGACCGTAACATCCACATCTATTCTTCTGTACCTACCGGGCCAAAATTTCGTTACAGTGCCTGACCAAACCTTCCTGTTTGGAATCAGTATCATCTTGCCGTCAAAAGTCTTCAGATGAACGTGGTTCATCTTAACTATATCGACAATCCCCGTCAGGCCATCTATATCGACCACTTCGCCCTCAAAGACCTTGCGCGTAACAAGAACCAGAATACCGGACATAAAATTCGTTAATGGTTCTTGCAACGCAAGACCTATCACTATACCAGATATTCCCAAACCTGCAAGGTATGGAGCAAGGTTGACATCCCAAATAGCCAAAATACCGGCTATCGCAAAACCATAAATCAAAAACGCAAGGATTAAAGACAAAGTTTTCGGTGCTTTAACCTCTTTACCTAATGTTGAAATGAATTTATTGATAGATCTCATTATAATTCTGTGAACAATATACGCAATGACTACAGCCAATATTGAGAAAAGTATGTTCTTCAAAATCACTGGTTCTAACATTTTTACCCTCCTTCATCCAGATCAGTACATTATCTTGATCGCTTCTCTAACTTCCTCCATCGTCTCTTGTGCAACTTTCCTTGCCTTTTCGTTCCCTTCTTCCATCGCTTCTTTGACTTCAGCATCGGTTATTGAATTGTACCTATCCCAAATCGGCTGCAATTTCTGCACCATGTTCTTTAGCAATAGTTTTTTACAATCGATACATCCTATCTTTGCCTGAGTACAGCCTTCCACAACCCACTGAGCTTCTTCTGGCTTATCCGCTGTGCCGAAAGCCTTATGATAATCCCACACTGGGCACACTTCCGGATTGCCTGGATCAGACCTTCTCTTCCTATTAGTATCAGTTACCATAGGCATTACCATCTTTGAAAGCTCTGCTTCCGTTGTGATGAGTGGAATCGTGTTGCCGTAGCTCTTGCTCATCTTCCTTCCGTCGGTTCCAAGGAGTTTTGGAACTTTCGAGAGTAATTCCTTCGGTTCTGGAAAAACCTCTCTCTTGAAGATATAATTGAACCTTCTTGCGATTTCCCTCGTAAGCTCTACGTGGTAGACTTGGTCTTCGCCAACTGGAACGCCATCTGCTTTGTAAATCAAAATATCGGCAGCTTGCAAAACCGGGTACATTAAGAATCCAGCATTTGAAAGGTCTCTGCTTGTGATCTGCTGGCGCATTTCTTTATAAGTCGGCACGCGCTCGAGCCAGGAGAGCGGAGTAATCATCGAGAATAAAACCATCAACTCTGCGTGTTCTTTAACAGCGGACTGGACAAAGAGCGTAGACTTATCGAGCCCAACAGCGATGAGAGTTTTCATTAAGTCAAAAGTAAATTCTTTTAATTCGCTCGTATCTTCGTAGTGCGTAGTCAGTGCGTGCCAGTCTGCTATAAAATAAAACGTGTCATTGCCTTCGTCTTGTAACTTGAGCCAGTTTTCGAAAACACCAACAAAATGACCAACATGCACTTTCCCAGTTGGCCTAATACCGCTCAAAATTCTCACAAACTTCAACCTCCCAGTCACATGTTCAAAATTATTGTCTTTCGTTATTATACCACATTTTAGAAAAATAAAAACGGGCGGATATCTTCCGCCCAGCATACATACGAAATCCTTTTATGAATCTCACTCTTGCTTGCCATTCTTCAAAAACCGCCTCCAATTTTTCATCTGCAGGTGTGGATAGTCCGGAAAATCCTTCCAAGAGCCGCCCCACTCCAGCCCAACTCTCTCTGCGATTTTCCCGCAAATCGCCCAAAGTTTATGATCATTCCAAACAACTTTTCCATCAACAACAGGTACGAAATCAGCTGCTAAGCCGTGACAATGCGGAGAATCTCTAAGATTAGTGACTACTCGATTTTCTGATGAACTGATAGGTGGTAAACCAGCCTTCTTACGGGCTTCGTTTACTTTCTCAACAGGTGCTCTGCCTTGCAAATACAGTGCATATTGTTCCTCTTTTGTTCTCAAAGTGTTGTAAATCAATACCTTTACACCAACATTTTGGCACTCTATTATGAATTTCTGAAGCAACGTTCTGAACTCAAGATTCAGATCATCTAAACTTCTGTTCATTCATTTCACCCAAGAAGATATATCTACAAGAATTAAAAATAAAAGGGTGACTACACCCCCCGAAATCTATATGCCGTATAGTATATATCTACAAGAATTAAAAATAAAAGGGCAGTTCTTCAAACTGCCCTCGCTTTTTGAAAAACATACCTATTAACTTTTTTCAGTATCTTCCTCTAATACGATTTTTTCAAACTCGGTCTCGGCAATATCCTCCGGGTTTCCACGCTTTACGACTATTGTTTTCTCAGTTGGGAGAACCTTGAATCTTTCCCACGGAAATTCGTAAATTTCGCGAAGGTCTCTAACTTCGTCAGGCACTTCGATTAATTCTATTTCCAGTTTCGACTCTTGGAAAACCCAATCACCTATTTCATACGTTCCGTAGACGGTAACAAACTTCGTTGCATCCTCCCATTTGAACCAACGTGGGATGAAATACCCAAATGAGTACAAGTTCCACTTAATCATCATAAAACCTCCTTTGAAATCAACAGGTCGCAAATAACCTTGACACAGACTTTAACATGCACATGTAAATTATACCACAAAAACAAAAAAGTGGGCTCTCGCCCACTTTTGTAGCAATTAAACTTTAGCAACTCATTTCTCCACATTGCTTTTTTATCTCTTCCAACAACGATATCAATCTATTTGCAGTTCCTTCCACTTCTCTGTAAGCCCTTTCTGCCTCCTGCAATTTGCCATGTTTCACGTATTCCATCACTTTCTCACCATTGTAGTGTACCTGTTCGTGCAATTTCCCAACTTCTTCCCACATGCTTTCCATGCCTTCTGGTGGTCTTGTAAAGTCATATATTGTTCCGAACGCACACCTGTGTAAGTTGAATTGTAGCATCTCTTCTCTCCCGTTCTTCACCGAATTGTATAGCCTCTCCAGCCAAGTTCTGTGGACTTTAATCGCTTTTTCTATTTCTTGCACATAATCTTCTTTCTCAGACACCACTATATTTTTTCTCACATTTTCTGATATCCTCAGGATCGTGTTACTAACTTCTGTATCCGCTTTGTGAACCTCTGGAAGCAGGTTTTTCACTTTGTTTATCTCTTCTGTAAGTTCACTCGTCCGTGCAACTATTTCATTCACGTTGTTCGTTGCGCTCTGCATTGCCGAGCTTATCTCTTGTGCAGACGCACTTTGTTCTTCACTTGCGGCCGCCAGAGTCTCTGCTTTATTGTTTATTATTTCCATCAATTTGTATATATTATCAAAGACATCCCTAACCTTTTCCACACTCTTTCTTGACTCGTTCAGTACACCTGCATTTTCGTTTACCGACATGCTGACTTTTTCTACACCAATTTGTATGTTATTCAGTATACTCTGTATATCACTCGTTGACTTCTTACTCTCTTCTGCCAGCTTCCTTATCTCATCTGCGACGACTGCAAATCCTCTTCCCGCTTCTCCTGCTCTTGCCGCCTCTATCGCCGCGTTTAAAGCGAGCAAATTTGTCTGCTCCGCTATAGAATTTATTGTTTCAACAATCGTCTGTATTTGCTTTGAGTAGTCCACCAACGACAATGTTACTTCCAGTGATTTGTTTGATGAATGTATCGTACTCTGGATGCTTTCTACTAATTTTTGGACATTCTCTCTGGAACTCACAATCTCGTTAAATGCCCTCGCGGTTACCGATGAAATCTCCTGAGCACTATTCGAAACGTTCTGAGCTGCTGTCGCTGTCTCTTCAGCACCAGAGTTTGTCTCCTCTATTGCCGCAGAAACGCTCTCTATCATGTCTGTTACATTTTCTATAACACTCACAGTTTAATTTACAACATCTTCAACCTGGTTTGTAACCATGCTGTAGTTGGAAACAGCTTTGTTAATATCTACAAAGCTCATTTGAAAATCTTTGAACAAAGCTTGTAATTTGCGCAGCGTTTCATTCAACGTGTTTGCTATAGCACCTATCTCGTTACTTGTTCCATGCAACTTAACAGTAAGGTCTCCGCTTGCAACTTTCTCAAGTGTTAAGTTAATTGACTTAACTTGTTTATTGATACTCCTAAGGATCATGAAAAGAACAACCACTATAACAACAATTACCAAACTCATTAAGAAAGTTGTCATTAAATTGCGCTTTTTCTGGAGTGCAACCTCCTCTTTAAGTGATGTCTTGCTGATGAGCAATCCGACTACATTCCCCTCAACGTCTTTCATGTGAATCACGTTGTACAAAAATCCATTATTCAGAAAATAATAATCCTCGTTTTCGATAAACTTTCTAAGGTCCTCGCTACTTATTTCCTTTGTCAAATCTTCATTTTCGGTTACTACTATTGGCTTTTCTAACTTTTTGCCATCTTCATCGTACAATTGCACAAAATTCTGTTCATTCGGGATGTCTTCTAAAAAACTCTTGTTCAAGTATAAACCAAGTTCAGCAATTGCTATAAACTGCCCATCTTTGAAAACCGGCTTTATACTTCTTAACCCAATGCCGCTTGCACCAATTTCGTACGTCACCACATCTGATTTATTGCTTGTAACATTCAACAACGCTTTTCTGAAGCTTAGATCATCACCATACTTTTCTGGCTTGTGCATTCTTAGAAAACTCTTCAAATCCGGAGTGATAAACTGAAAGATCTCTATTCCGTTTCTTTTGAAATCTTCGTAGCTTGGAATCAAATAATCGCGCAGCGAGTCTCTATCACCGTTTGCCAGATATTAGAGTATGGTCGGGTCATTCAAAGAATCAGTTAGAACCGTTTTCAACACTCCAGCAATTTCATCCACAACTTCTTGCACGACCTCTCCGACAACCGTATCGTAAGTTTCGATCCAATGTTCCTGAATTTTCTTTGAAAAGTTCATCTGAATGATAAATGTGACAACAAATCCGGCAACTACAATAGTAGCAATCAAAACAGGAAGATATTTTAACTTCATAAGTCTTTCCCTCCTCTTGTAAGTGATATATATCCCGTCTAAGTATATTTAGATTATACCATAAAGTTACATTCTAAGATACTAATTTTTGATTAATTTAAACACCTGCATAAGTTTATTAAACTATTATTCAATGTAAGAAAAATCACTATAGAGTTCATACTCGTGCCTCACATAAACGAGAGATTAAATTTCAGTTCTTGGGAATTTATAGTGCAAAGGTTGTATTTGACAATACTTTACATGTAGTGTAAAATAAATATACGTTTTCCAAAAGGAGGGATAGCGCTTGAACACCGTCGACAAGGTTATTGAAACGCACGTTGGTTTAAAGCTTCAAAAGCTCATGTTACTCATCACTTCCGTTCTTTGGCTGTTCGACGCAGCAGGTGTGCTTGTTTTGTCTTTTACACTTCCTTCGATTGTTCAAGAGTGGGGATTATCAGTCCAGCAGTCTGCCAACATTCTGAGCTCCACGTTTCTTGGAATGCTTGTGGGAGCTCTAAGCGTTGGTCTGATCGCTGATTTGTTTGGCAGAAAGTTGTCGAATATTTTCTATTTCTTATTCACCGTTGTTTTTACAGGGTTGCTCGGTTTTTCGAAAACTCCAAGTGCGTTTTTATTTTTAAGATTTCTTGCTGGTATAGGCTATGGTGGGTTGATGCCGTCTGTAAATGCGTATCTGTCTGAATTCATAGGGAAGGCTATAAGAGGGCGTTATCTGGTACTTTTGGAGGCTAGCTGGGCGATTGGCAGTATCGCAATTGGTCTTGTAGCAGTCTTGACAACACAACACTCTTGGCGGATAAGTTATTGGAGCTTCTTCTCCGGAATTGTCATGTTACCAATACTCTTCAAACTCTCAGAATCACCAAAGTTCGTATTCAAAAAGCATGGAAAGAAAGGTTTAGAAAATGTCCTCGGCATCAGCATACAGGCTGAGATTGAACCTCTACCAAAAAGTAAGTTCAGCATAGCCGATATTCTTAAACCACCTTATTTAACCAAAACAGTTATGATTTGGACTTCATGGTTTGTCGTTAGTTTTGTGTACTACGTGCTCTTCTCATGGGCTCCGAAAATCTTCGCACAGCAGGGGCTCAGCACTACAAAATCGCTCTGGTTCACGTTCTTCATGATGGTTGCTCAGCTTCCGGGCTACTTGTCTGCTGCATACTTCATTGAGAGGATAGGCAGGAAGAAATCTCTCGTGATTTATTTCATTGGAATGGCTATTTCGTCTATCCTGTGGGCTTTTGTAACAAGCTCAGTACAACTTATTTTGACGGCACTGCTTCTTTCATTCTTCACGCTCGGTGTTTGGGGGCTTGTGTATGCGTATACACCTGAGCTGTACCCAACCCCCATGCGCGGGACTGGGAATGGGATGGCTGGTGTTATCGCAAGGATAGCAGGAATATTAGCCCCTCAGTTCGGGGGCTACATGCTATCGCTGAACAAGTCCTTGCTCGAAATCTTCTCATGGCTTGCAGGGTTATCATTATTGGCAGCAGTCGTTGTGGTGCTTTTGGCAGTCGAAACAAAGGACAAGGAGATACAATAGATAGTTGAAAAAGGGCGGTTTGAACCGCCCTTTTGTCCTTTCCATGTTTCGTTATTTTATTACTACCGGTGTCAACTTTGCGTATTCTTTTTCCGGAACGTAAGATTTCAAGATTTGTTCCTGTGTGTATCCTTCCGGAACGATTGTATCAAGTACGAATGGTGCGTAGTCTTTGGAATCTACTGGATAGCCACCAAGTGTCCATTGAGTCGAGTCCTTTGCAACAGGTCTTATGTGGTCAGTACCATATCCATCTTGACTCATCGATAACACGTAGGCTTTTATTCCTGTCTTTACTTCTAAATATTTCTTAAAAACAATTATGTAAATAACTTTTTCCGCTGGGTCAGCTTCGTAGGTTATAGCCTCTGGAATCTCTTTACCGTCAGCCGTTGCAAAGACTATCCTATCATCAGGCCAACCTGCAACCTTTACAAAATAATCCCACGGTTGCGTAAACTGCACTCTCGCACCCTCTTTGTATGTGTTCGTTCTTCCTCCGTCTTTTGTATCAAGGTAGATGTTTATCAGCTGGTGCGAGAATCCTTTTGGAGATGCCCATGGATTTGTCATTTCTCCGAATTTTATTGCGAACACATATGCGTCTTCGTTTTCAAGCACTTGCATCTCAACAATGTCCCAAAGCCCTTTGTAAGGTGCGAAAGCTGGGTCTTTTGGATAAGTGTATGTTCCGAATCCGTAGTCGTCACCAACTTTGTCAACGAATTTCGCAATTACGTTTCCTGAAATCATCGTTGGAGTTTTGATTGCTATTCCTTCAGCTGGTACGATTTCGTCCTTGCCTTCAACTGATACGACAACGTAAAGGTTGAAAGTTTCTCCGCTCTTTACGCCGAGTATATCGTACGGTATCTCGAATTCGATTGCTTCATCCACAGCAGCTCTGAATGGGTTAGCTTGGAGTATCCATGAATCGTCTCCAGCTGCCGCAAAGAATGAGCCTCTCTTTCTTGCTTGCCACGTTTTCATGTTTATTGAGAATCTAAAACTAACCGATTTTGAAAGCTGTGTTCCGTTATATGTCTTTTTGTTAAAAGACGTCATTTTTGGAGCATCGGTGTAAACTTCAACAAGCACATTCTGACCAAGATATTGCGTTGCTGATTTATCCAAAAGAACTCCAACGTAAGCAGCTGTTGACGTCCTCGCGACGTATGCGACAACGCCTTTACTTTCAAAATATGCTGTTGCCTTTTCTGCTTCGGAGATCTTTCCGTCAACTGCATACTCGACAGACCTCACAATGTTTTCTTTTGGCAATTCGACTTTTGGTTCTTCTTCCTTCTGAATTCTTGGTGCTCCAACTTTCAGAACGCTGTCTTCTTTCCAGACTTCAAACACACCGTTCTTTCCGCCGAAGCCATCGTCAACGTACGCAGGAGCATTCGGATCTACTACCCAGTCTTTTCCATCAACTACGAATTTGTATTGGTAAATGCCTTGTGAAAGTTCTAAAACTGCTTCCCACCAACCGTCACCTGCACTGTAACATTCTGTATCGGACATACTCCAGTTGTTAAATGAACCGGCTATAAAGACGTATTTTGCCTCTGGTTTGTAGAACTTTATTACAACATATGTGTTATCTTCGATGTAGAAATTTTCTTCTCTTTCTTCGTTAATCTCGATCTTTTCTTTTATCTCAGCTGCAGGTGCGACTACGACTAATTTTCCATCCTTAAGAGCAAGTGTGAAGACTCCGTTCTTTCCACCGAAACCATCGTCGGTGTAACCTGGAGCGTCTGGGTCTTCTTTCCACACCTTACCGCCATCAATGACAAATTTGTACTGGTAAGTGCCGGGCTTGAGCTCGAGTTCTGTAACCCAGACATCGCCTTCTTTTCTCATCGGATTGGCGTTAGTAGACCAGCTGTTAAAATTTCCTGCAATGTGAACAGTGTTTGCCGTAGGATAGCTGAAAGTGAAAATAACTTTGTTTCCCTCAACTTTCAAAGCTCCAAACCCGATAAAGATTGAAAAAACAACAACCAACAGAGCAACAACCGAACGTTTCATCCTACTCCCTCCTTGCTTAAGATAGATTGCCGAAGATATTTTCTCATAAATTCAGTATATTTTGACATATCAATGGAAATTTTTCATAGCCATTATTATTTAAAAACTCTAAGCATCTTCTAAGCTCATGACAAGGATTTTCTAAGGTTATTTAGCTATACTATGATTGCCCACGATGAAAAGGGCAAAGAAAAGAAAACAGGAGGCGAGTGTATATGAAAAAGTTCTTAGTGGTATTGGTTTTAGGAGTCTTAGCGGTCAGCAGTATCTTCGCATTCGGTCCAGCAAGAAGTTTCAGAGGTGGCTATGCACAACAGCAAGCTCCACAAACATCTCAAACAGCAACAGCATCTCAGGTAACAAGACTTTACAGAAACTTGCCAGCGGGCACAACGTTAGGTTCGACAGAGACATTCAAAGGCACAGTCAAAGAGTTCGCACTCGCCCCACAATCTGGACTCACACTGAAAGTGCAAGTTGGAGATAAGGTATACGATGTTCACGCAGGTCCAATATTCAAAGTGACAGAGGTCAAGGTTGGACAGTCGATAGAAATCGTAGGAAAACTCGCAACCTCAGCAAGCGGGAGCTATATAGTTGCAGAGCAGGTCAAACTTGATGGAAAATCCATAGATTTGGCAAGCTTAAGAGGTCCACAAAATGGACGTGGTTTCGGAAGATGCAGCAGATAGTAACATGTCTTGCCCTGAAAATGATCATCGTGCTCTCCTGGAGCACGATGATTTTAATTTATTTATATTATACTTTCAGTTTCTGAAATCCTTCCACATTGACCCCTTCTGATTCGATCCCAAATATTTTAAAAGGATTCATTACAAAAACATGCGCAAAACTTTTTTGAGTAGGAATAAATGGAAAAACCTCAGAATACTTTCCTTACATTTATGCAAGCATTCGAAAGATTGCATTTTGAAAACAATATTAACCAATCAACTTTAAAATATGAAAAATATCGTGAAGTCTTTCTCCCAAATTAATCGGCAAATTGATATTTTGAAATCAACTGTAAATTTGTTCGTAACAATGTCGTGGTAAAATATTGACAGTACTGAACAAGTGTGTAATCAGCAATTTAAGGCCCTGTTTTCCTTTCTTGAATCTTCGGGGGGATTCATTTGAGGTTGCGAATTTTGATAACACTCTTTTTCGTGATCGTTATAACTACCACTTTTTTTGTATTTTTGAACATGTACTTCGAAAATGAAGAACAGCATTTTAAAAGTGTTTTTAAAGATACTGTAGAGACACATGCTACAGAAATTTACTATTCCCACTTTCGCAATGATGAATTGTATAATGCCATTTTGAGATGGGACGATCAGAAACTAAATATGATTGAGGAAAACTTGAAGAAAAGCTATCCGTTCATTGTCGACGTTGAGTTTGAAACGGGCAATCCGCCAGAGACAATTTATTCAATTACAAGTAGTGGAACATTACTTGTTTTGGAATACAGAATTTCGGATTCATCTGGAAAAACGTACATACCAGATAAAATAGCTAAGGTTTTGGTAGATGTTAGTTCAATTTTGAAAAGGCTCCATTTAGAAAACGTGAGAATTGCTACAGGAACAAAGGAAATAGCAAGAGATTTGACTTATGGTTTGAAATACGAAAGATTGCTAAAAATTTCTGAGCTCCCAATAATTCTTTCTTTTGCTTTTATTCTACTCATTGCACTTATGAGCATTGTATCTGAAATTTCTGTCATAAAGGAATTGAGAAAAGAAGAGATACTCAATAATGCACTTAATTCTGTTATAAAACTGACTCAAGATATGCTTATTGGAAACATAGAGCTATCTTATCAGTTAATTTTGGAAAAGGCGATTGAGATAATTCCAAGAGCTCAATCTGGTTCTGTGCTCATGAAAGAAGGAGATATATATAGATTTGTAGCTACAGCGGGATACAACTTTGAGGAGTTGAGCAAAGTTTGGTTTTTCCAAGAAGAACTGGCTCAGGGCATGGATGCAAAAGTTAAGATAACCACTAATCTTCAAGAGTTCGACGCTGAAGTGCTTAAAGGCGAAAGATTTCAGATTTTGAATAAGTACGGAAGAATCGACGAGATAAAGGCAATGCTTTCAGTTCCAATCGTTGTGAACAACGAAATAGTGGCGTTCATGAACATCGATAACCTTGAAAGTTCTGATGCCTTCAATGAATTTGCAGTTAGAATCGCCACACTCTTTGCTACACAAATAGGCGTTGTGTTTGAAAAATTGAAGCTTGAAGAGGAATTAATAAAACAAAAAGAAATGCTTGAGATCTTATCCACGCAAGATGCCCTAACACAATTGCCAAATAGAAGAGCTCTCGAAATGGAAGCTGAGAGAATAACTAAACTCGCGGAAAGAGAAGGAAAAAATATATGTGTGGTTTACGTTGACCTTTTTAAATTCAAAGCTATAAATGATTCCTTTGGACATCGGGTAGGAGATTACATACTTAAAGTTGTTGCAGAAAGGCTCCAAAGCGTTGTGAGAAAAAGCGACTTCATCGCAAGAATAGGAGGGGACGAATTCGTTTTCTTACTATATGATTGTAAAGAGTACAAGCAATTTGTAGAGAGAACACTCCAAGAGATAGAGAAAGATATAGTCTGGGAGTCGCATGTATTCAACGTCTCAGCAAACTTCGGAATAGCAATATATCCGCACGATGGCACTGATTTTGGAGATTTGTTAATCAAAGCCGATATGGCAATGTATTATGCAAAAAACAGTGGGAAGAGCTATCATTTGGCTTCCCAACTCAGTACAGATAGCATTTAGCAAATTTGGTTCAAACAGATATATTTCACAAAAAACCCTCGCACTATGAAAGACGCGAGGATTATTTTTGCGTACAGCTACTTAACAGTAATCGCGAAAATATGAACGTTCATTTCCATTGGCAGAGTTATTTCAAGAAAATCAAGGCCTTGAACTGATACACTGTAAAGATCCAACCCGCAACGGATAAATTGTTTTTCGCCACTCGCGATATATCTGTAATCCAAGACTAAGCCTTCAGGCTCATTGCACCAATCTTTTACTTGCATCTCATATCTCTGTCCGTTCATATTCAGCTCTGTTTTGTAATCCCCATGATTTGCCGCAGCAAGGATATATATAGTACTGTAATTCCCCAATCCGTTAACCTTTATAACTTGTCCATCACAGCGAATGTTGTCTAAACCGCTTGTGGCTATATAGAAAGGTATGTCTTTTATAACTGTTATACCCTCATTCACTTCGCTTTCCGGAAGATACGCACCAATTGCTCCGCCTAAGTTATCGAAATTCCCAGGTCTTTGAGGCGTACCAAATCCGTCGTTGTTGAAGATTTCTTTGAGGTCAAGTGCTTTGAATTCGTTGATTTGAGAAAAGTCTACTTCAACTTCGTAAGATACTCGCTTTTCAATCTTTTCAAAAACTACGGCTTCTGTTATCTGTGTTTTCTTTTCTGCTAAATTGTATACCAAACTCTTGCTTGTTTCGTTATCTTTGAAAGATATCCCGATATACTCTGGTATAAGCACTACCTGATCAAGAGAACAGCTATTGGTTAGTGAAAGACTTAATGAATTCTCTATTTGAATTTCTCCAACTTCAAAGATCCCACTTCCAGAGATATTCTTTTTCAACTGATTCACAGCGGAAATGGTTATCGCGTTATTTGAGAACACGCCAGATATGAGTACATAGTACTTACCAGGTTTAATGTTGTCCAAAACCTTTTTGAGTCTCGCCCTTTCATTAATTTTTAGTGCTGCTCCACCTCCGTAATCGCCTGTTACAATCCTCACATCAGATATTCCAACGTCAAAAGTCTCCGCCTCTAAGACCTTTAAACCCTCTCGGCCTAAGATGTTCGGATTTTCAGCGAGTATCTGGAACTTCTCTGGAAGTTTCATCACGTACAGTAGACTTCTCAGTGCACAAATCGTAGATTCCGCACCCGCATTCCTGTTGTAATGCATGTACTCAAGACCATCGTACCCTTCCCCGCTCTCTCCAAGCATCCTTACTCCCAATCTGTTCCCACCAAACAGCCATGATGATAACAGAGAAGCAAAGTAAGCATATTTCTCATCCCCCGTTATCTCGAACAGTTTGACGTTTGGTACCACGACACATTCAAGTGCATAGGCAAGTTCTGGATAGAGTTTTACATAATTGCCTATGGAATATATCAGTCCTGTTGACAATAGGAGAGGTATCTGATTATCGAGCGAGCGCTTGGCAAGTTCTATGAGCTTACTATCGCCTAATACTTTGTACGCTTCTACCAAAGCCTCCGTGTAGTGGTTTCCCCAGCCGTTCCAGAGGAACCGGTCTTGATAGACCGAAAAGAATCCTTTTAGATATGAAAATCCAGTCCATTCATATCGAGTCAGCTCCATAGAATATTTCTCGAGATCTTTCTTCACATTTTCGTCCTTTGTTAACTTGTAGTAATTAGAAAGTCCAATCACATACAGTGAAAGTTGATCTCCTGCTATTGGAGGTTTCCTTTTTATAGCTGAATATGCTCTTCTCAAAGCTAACATTATTCTTTCTTCGTTATGAAATTGGGCAAGTTTCGAAAGTCCGGCAAAAGCCCTTAATGCCCACCAAGATGATGACTTTTCGCTCGTGATACCGTGCTTATTAATGGTCCCATCAACCCAAGCGAAGTTGTAAAACTCACCGTCGGAAGTTTGCATCTTCAACACAAACTTCGACGCTTCCTTTGCAAGCTCTAAATAGGACACGTCTTTAGTAATTTCGTACGCTTCACTGTAAAGCAATACAACCCTTGCAACATCGTCAGCGCAAGTGTCGCCTTCTCCTTGCGCCGTAGCAACTTCGAAATGATCGCCTTTGTTGTTAGCGTAAACCCAGTAGCCTTTTACTTCTTCACCTTCGAGCAAGAATTTTTGCCCAAGTCTTTCAAGGTGCGTGTTGTTAAATGTAATTGCTGAAAATGATACTAAATGTAAAATTAGAAACACACTTACCAAGAATTTTTTCACACATTTCATCTCCCTTAAAAACCTTAGAAATCAGACCGGGGATTTCTCCCCGGTCAAAAGATTTGATCTTATTCTCCAATTTTAATGCTTCTGAACGATGCACTCTTGTTTTCAATAAATTTAATCGCTTCTTCAACACTCTTTGCGTTGTACAGCGTAAAGAGTCTCAAGTGCTGTACAACATCTCCGGCTTTGTATCTGTTCGGCATGTCCTCAACCTTCATCGAGTAGACGCCCGTTGTTGAAGGATATGCATCGAATTCGCCAGGCATCCATTTGAAGACGCCATCTCTAAATTCAAGGCTTTCGTATACCCATGTGTCTGAATCGAGCCATTTTTTGTAATCAGCTGGAACAACTGGTACTTCTGGCAATATTTCAGCAACGCCAACATTTCCTTTCGACGAGAAATTGCTCCTCCATCTTTCCATCGATGCAAAGATATAAGTAGCGCCCCACCAAAGTGGTTTCATACTGTTCCCAGCAGGAAATACGATATATGGTGTCTTGTCTACCCACGTTACAGCATCTCTTTGCAACCAATATTCATATGGTGTAATGTTGAGCTGGTCAGCCCATACTAACCTTCTGAAAACTGGAAGGATGTGGACAGTATCATCAAATGCAGGTATAATTGGCCTTGTTACCATCGTTTGCACTTTCATCATATCTGCATATGTTTCAAATACGAATTTGTTGTCAACGAGTATATCCCCATTCTTGAAAATATGTGTAACAATCTCCTGTCTTAGCCCATTAAATTTCTCTGATTTGAGAATAGCCACAACACCAACTGCAACAGGTCCCGGATCAAGCACTTTAATCGATACAACCCTAAACGCGCTGCTCGTTTCTTCATGGTGATCGCCCAATTTTCCATCAACATAGTATGTCGAGTTGAACCAACCGCTTACTCTTGCAATGCCAACCTCATCGAGCAACTTGGCTTTTATCGTGCCAAATTGTGTAACTTGAACCAAACCGTGGTCATTGATCATGGCTTCAAAACTACCATCTACCGCTGTCACTTTCCAACCTTTTTCGTCTTTGGAGACACTAAATGCTTTCGGATAAACAACCGCCTTTTTCGCAGAATCTTCAACAACTATCTGTGCATTGCCTTTTACAATGGAGACCAGATAGTCTGGTGCAGAAACTCTGCCGTTACCATCAACATCTTCGAGCTGGAACGGGACTTCTTTTCCATCAACAACTACTTTCAAGCTTGTCCAATCTGGTTCAAAGTCCTCAGGCAGCAGGTCGACCAAGCTTCCCATTTGCAGTACTAAAGGTACTTCCACATTTCCAGCCTTGACTGGAATACTCACCGAAGCGCCAAACAAACTAAGTGCTAATAAAAGTACTAAAGACATCAGAACCCTCTTCATACACTCCACCTCCCTGGAAGTTTGATGTTATAGAGGTAATAAATCACCAGATTTCTTGCGGAACGGAAAAAATAAGTAAACGCTTACATACATTGCATATTATATATTCGTGATTGGAAAAACAATAATTGATTTATTGCCAAAAATTCTATTATTTTTTTAATTAATAAACAAATTCTTCTTTTTTATTTTGTTTTTAAATATTTACTATGCTTTTCTTACGAATTCTTATTTTGTTACCGAACAAAAAGGTTTTATAATTATAGTGAATATGAAAGCGTTTACATCCTCTCAGTTCGATTCTTCATTCTCTTGATTCCGGGGGTGTTCTAATGGCTTCGATCGAAGATGTAGCGAAAAGGGCTGGCGTATCAATTGCAACTGTTTCTCGGGTTCTCAATGGAACGGGTTATGTCTCCGAAAGCACTGAGATAAAGGTCTTGAAGGCCATAAGGGAATTGGGGTACGTGCCACATTTTTCAGCTAAATCACTTGCAAGAAAGAAAAGTTTCAAAGTGGGTGTAATTATAAGCAAGAGGATTGATGAATTGCTCAAAACAAACGTCGGGGAATTTTACAAGATTATACTTGATGCAATTGAGAATTATGCTGCGCTTTACAAGATATCCTTAGAGATTGTGCTTCTTGAAGATGTTCTCAAAACTTCAGAGGTTGAATTTGATGGCTTCATAATCGTTGGTAGTGACGCTTCGGAAGAAGAGATAAATTTCCTTTCATCCAAGGCGAAGGTTGTCCTTGTTGATCACTATATAGATGGGTTGAGAATAGATAGCATCGTAAGTGACGGATACGATGGTGTGTTTTACGTGACAAGGAATTTCATCGATGCTGGATACAACAGAATTGTCCACATCCACGGACCACTTAAATATTACGGCTTTAGAGATAGGTACAACGGATACGTGAGCGCTATGCAAAGATATGGAAAGTTGCCAATACTCTTTGAGTACGACGATTTACACGATGAGGTTGATTCAGTTTTGAAAAGAGTTCTGAGAGATTGGGTACCACAGGTTATAATTTGTTCCAACGATGTGATAGCATTGAGAGTCCTTAGTAAATTAAAAGAATGGGGTTACAAGATTCCAAATGAAATAAGTGTCGTTGGATTTGACGACATACCAGATGCTGAAAAAGAGGGTCTATCAACGCTTCGAGTTCAGAAAGCTGAGATGGGCATAAACGCTGTGAAACGTCTCAACGAGATATTGACTGGTCAGAGCCTGCATCCTCACAAACAGTGTCTTTATACTTCATATATTAAGAGAAATTCAAGTTTAATCTAAATCGATTTCCACATTCTTTAGTGAGGAGGGGATATTATGAAAAGGTTGGTAGTTTCTATTGTGTTCTTGTCGTTGCTATTAGTTTCGGTAAGTGCTGTTGCAGTAAAACTAACGTTCTGGACTGCTCCAAATGCGTTCCAAGAAGAATTCTGGAAAACGATAGTAGCACAATGGAATAAACTGAGACCAGATGTTCAAATCGAAGTTCAGACCATCCCTGCTGCCGGAAGTTCAGAAGAGGCTATCCTGAGTGCAATAGCAGCTGGAAACGCCCCAGATTTTTGCGAAAACATCTTTAGTGGCTTTGCCGCTCAGCTCGCCGATATAGGTGCCTTGTATGCACTTGACAACTTCGGGAGTGATTTCCAGAAATTGATTGAAACACGAAAGATGAAAAGCATTATTGACTCTTGGAAGATCAAAGGCAAATATTACGTATTCCCCATCTACTCCAACCCAATGATATTCTGGTGGCGCGGCGACATTTTGAAGAAGCTTGGGTACAACGAACCGCCAAGGACGTACAGCCAGATTTACGAAATTAGTAAGAAATTCGCCGATGGGAAGAAGAATTTCACAATGCAGGTTATCTCAGGTCGCAACTGGTGGGACAGGTGGTTTGACTTCATAACTTACTACTATTCTGCAACTGGCGGGAAGTCGTACATAGATGTTGCCAAACGAAAGGTAAACTTCGGAGATGAATATGGTTTGCAGATATCGGAATTCATATACAACATGTTCAAGAACAAGTACACCGCTGTTGAATTGGGAACTAATCCTTTCTACAACGGAACAATCTTAGCGAAGATAACAGGGCCATGGGAAGTGAATTGGGCAAAGGAAACGTTCCCAAAGGTAGTTCCAGAGATATGGTTCTCCGCACCACCTGTGCCAGATAATTATCCAAAAGATAAACCTATTTACACATTTGCAGACAGCAAGGGATTAGTGATATTCTCCACATGTAAAGACAAGAAAGCAGCGTTTGAATTCATCTCTTGGGTGTTCTCAAACGTTCAGAACGATGTTCTGTGGATCGAAAAGACACAAATGCCACCCGCACGTGAAGATTTAACCACGAATCCCGCATTCTCAAAGTTCATGAACGATAAGTTCTTTAAGGCATACTCTTCTTTCGTGCCATATGCAATACCGCCAGCGTTGATTGACAAGACTATAGATATACAACAAGCGATGACAACCCATCTTATAGAGCCACTGATGTATATGAAAGGTACGCCAAGCGATATACTAAACAAAGCTGTTAAAGAAGTAAATAAACTCCTCTTCTAATACTCTATGCACTGGATGTGAGCATGTGAAAGAACAGAAGGCAAGGAACCACAATTCGAGAAGATTTGGAAGGAAAGATAGGATTTTCGGTTATTCAATCGTTTTACCATATTTAGCTTACACTGCTGTTTTCTGGGGCTATCCGTTTGTTTGGATGTTGGTTCTCGCATTCACAAAGTGGAATTATTTTTCCAAGCCTTCGCTTATCTGGTTTAGTAATTTTGCAAGGTTATTCACAGATAGTACAATGTTCCGGATAGCCCTTAACACTTTGAATTTCTTGGCTTATCTTATTCCGATGGTCTTAGTCGCATCTTTGTTATTCGCTCTTGCTCTAAACAAGGTGAAGTTCGGTAAAACGTTCATAATGCTGAGTTTCTTAGTTGCAAATGTGTCTTCAGGCGTTGCTTACTCATTGCTCTTCTCGAATCTTTTCGCGGTGAATGGACCTATAAACAGGCTTATTGATAGTCTATTTGGTTTTACGATCCCTTGGTTTTCAAATCCGCAACTTGCGATCTTTTCGATATGTTTGATAATAACTTGGAAGTTCATCGGATATTATGGGTTGATTCTTTACGCAGGTTTAATTTCCATTCCGCAATCGCTCTACGAGGCAGCGGAACTTGATGGGGCAAACAAGAACGTTATTTTCTGGAAGATTACCTTACCGCTGTTGAATCCATCGCTGATAACAGTAACCGTTTTGGCTGTAATGCTGACTTTTGGAATTTTCACTGAACCATACATGATCACAGGTGGCGGACCTATGCAACGAACGACAACTTTCTTGATCTACATGTACGACACTGCTTTCAAAAGAATTGACCCTTCGTATGCTACAACTGTTGCGATTGTAACAGCACTCGTCAGTTACGGGATAGTCATGTTGATTAGAAAGCTCTTCGAGAAAGAAGTGAGCTTTGTATGAGGAAAGAGAAAGTCATTTCATACGTTATCACATTTATAATGCTTTTCTTGGCGTTAGTTTGGATCTATCCATATATTTGGCTTTTCTTATCGTCCTTTAAACCGGCTGAAGATATCTTCACCACTTTCATTCCAAAGAAGTTTAGTTTAGAACATTACAGATTCATATTTGTCATGGCAAACAAGTTTGAAAGGCCGTTTATACGAGCTTTCTTGAACAGTCTTTTCATATCTTCGACAGTCACATTCTCTGTTGTATTTACATCTATGTTTATAGGATATGCACTATCGCGCATCAAGTTTAAATTGGGTAAGGCTGTGTACAATTTCATAATATATCAAATGCTCTTTCCAGGATTCATGTTTATGATACCGATGTTCATACTCATACGCACGTTCGGCTGGTTGAACACATATCAGGCGCTCATTGTACCTTCACTGACAAGTTCGTGGGGAGTATTCATGTTCGCACAGACTTTCAAAACGATACCACAAGATTATATCGATGCTGCAAAAATAGACGGAGCGAGCAATTTTTGGGTTGTAATACAGATAATGTTCCCACTGGCTAAATCAACAGCTTCTATAGTTGGGCTGTTCACTTTCATAGGGATCTGGGACAATTTCCTTTGGCCACTTATGGTAATGAAAGATTACAAGAATATGCCACTTTCAGTTCTACTTGCGTCGTTCAATCATGAGTACGCAAGTTACATCGGCCCTGTTCTCGCAGGCGCTGTTATCCAGACTATACCGATGGTGATCATCTTCTTGCTACTGAGAAACTACTTCTTACAAGGAATATCTATGTCTTTAAGGTAGAGAAAAAGACAGGAGACTATTACAACATTACAAAAGGAGGAGAAAAAAAAGATGGAGTTAAGATTAAAAAGGCACCCGTTGAATCCATTACTCGCCCCCGTTCCTGAACACCTTTGGGAAAACAAGTTTGTATTCAACTGCGCCGTTGTTTACGACGGTGAGCTTTTCCACTTACTCTACAGGGCACAAGGTGTCGATATGGTTTCAAGAATAGGGTACGCCGTTAGCACGGATGGAGTTCGCTTCAATCGGTTTGAGAAACCTGTTTTTTCTCCAGCAGTAAGCGATGAACTGTACGGCGTTGAAGACCCGAGGATAACCAAAATTGGAGACACATACTACATGCTTTACACAGCTTACTCACCAAAAGGTCCAAGAGTAGCCTTAGCATCGACAAAGAATTTCATTACTTGGAAGAGATATGGCGTAGTGATAAAGGACGAAATCAACAATAAAGATGCCGCTCTCTTCCCAGAAAAGATAAATGGCAAGTACGTAATGCTCCACAGATTCGAACCGGACATTTGGTTGGCATTTTCTGATGATCTTGTAAACTGGGGAAACTACGTAAGCATAGCTGGTCCGAGAAAAGGTTACTGGGATAATCTAAAAATTGGTGCTGGTGCTCCACCAATAAAGACACCTTATGGCTGGCTGCTGCTCTACCATGGTGTAGAAGAAGCACCAAGACCGATATACAGGCTCGGATTCATATTACTTGATCTTAATGACCCAACAAAAGTAATTAAGAGAAGTGAAGAGCCAATCTTAGAACCGGAAGAAGAATGGGAAATATTTGGCGGTGTACCAAATGTGGTTTTCAGCGATGCAATGGTTGAGTACAATGGTCAATATTATGTGTATTACGGTGCTGCTGACAATTACATAGCCCTTGCCACAATCGAAGTCGAAGAAGTAATGAAATGGTGCAAATTATAAACTTTGAAGAAAGAACGGGGATACCCCCGTTCTTCTTATTATTCTTAGAACTTTATTTCCTCAATTTCCACCTTTTCAAGCAACCTCTCGACATCATTCCTTCTGCACAACCTTGTTCCAGGCGTCATGACAGCAGCAGTACCAGATGCATTTGCCCATCTTAGTGCTTCCTCATCTGACGCACCTTCGGTCCTTTTGAGCACAAAACCAGCCAAGAATGAATCTCCGGCACCTACCGCACTCTTTACATTCACTTTTATTGTTTTTGTATAAAGAACTTTTTCTTTCGATATGAAGTAGGCACCTTCACCGCCAAGGGTTAATAGTATCCCCTTAAGCTCGTGGATATCAATTATTTTTATTGCTTCCTCCACAATTTCTTCACGCTTTGAAACGTGCTTTCCAATTAGTCTTTGGAATTCATGCAAATTCGGCTTTATATAGTCGGGCTGTCCAATCAATCCTGCTTTCAATTTATCGCCATCAGCATCGAAATAAACTGTTGCTCCCCATTGCTTTAACGAAAAGACTATGCCTGTGTAGAACTCAGCGGCAACTCCTTTTGGCAAACTTCCTGAGACGACCACAACATCCCCTGGTCTAACAAGTGCATTGAGAACTTCAAGTACAACTTGCAACTTTCTGACGCTAATCTTCTCACCAGGCATACTTATTCTGTACTGACCTTTGTTGGTTTCAAGTATAACGTTCATCCTTGTTTCTTGCGGCACGCGGATGGAAGAGTAGATGACCCCCTCTCTATCTAACATCTCTTCGAGCTTGCGACCATTATCTCCACCAACGAGCGCTATAGCAATCGATACTCCGCCGAGTTCTTTTATTACTCTTGATACATCGATTCCTTTACCCGCTGGATAATCTACCACTTTCTGTGCACGGATAGTATCGTCCAGAATAAGCTCGTCAACGTAGATGTACCTATCAAGGCAGGGATTCATAGTTAATGTAAAAATCATGATATGCACCTCCAGGGCAAAAACCTTAAGTTGATAATCGTATATTATTTTATCAGATATTTTTAAATATAAAAATTAAGAAAACATGGTAAAATATTATCGAATAAAATTCCTTCTCGGAGGGAACGATGTGAAATCAAAAAGTTGGATTTATTTTCTACTACTTGGGATTATAACATTCTCATTCATCATATTTCTGAGAATATACCTTGAAAATGAAGATAAATCTTTCAGGTTGCTATTCAAGAACATTATGGAAACTCAAGCAATGGAAGTATCGCGAGCATACTCTCAATGGGACGATATGTACAATGCTGTCTCAAAACAGGACCATGAAAGCATGAGAAAGCTTCAAAGAGAGATGAAAAAGGACTATCCGTTCATTGTAGACGTTACTTTTGAAAGTGCTAACCCTCCGAATGGATTTTACTCAATAAGAAGTGAAGGGACATTCCTTATCGTTGAATACAAAATATTCGATTCTTTTGGTGAGAGATTTCTACCTGACAAAAGAGCCAGTATCCGAATTGATGTAGGCCCTATTCTAAGAAACTTTGAAATACACAATATACGAATAACAACTGCGAAGAGTAACTTAGTAAGAGATCTAGCATATGGTTTGAGATACGAAAGATTACTCACAATTAGCGAAATTCCAATAATCATGTCTTTCGTTCTACTGTTATTGATAGCAATTACTGTTGTTTACGAAATGTACGTACGTCGAGAATTAGATATAGAATCGACTCTTAATAAAGCGCTAAATTCAGTAATCCAGCTAAGCCAAGATATGCTAAGAGGTTCCGTAAAACCTTCATATCAACTGATATTAGAAAAAGCAATAGAAATAATTCCGGGCGCACAAGCAGGCTCGGTTCTTGTGAAAGATGGCGATAGATATAAATTTAGTGCTTGTGTTGGATACAACTTCGAAGAACTGAAAAAGGTCTGGTTCCTTCCTGAAGAGCTGGCGCAAAGTATGGATCCTAAAGTAAAAATAATAACGCACCTTCAGGGTTTCGACTCAGAGAAGCTCAAAGATGAGAGGTTTCAAATATTAGACAAATACGGAAGAGTTAACGAAATCAAAGCTATGCTTTCTGTTCCAATCATTGTAAACAATGAAATCGCGGCATTTTTAAATATCGACAATTTTGAAAAAGTACATACGTTTAATGATTTTTCAGTTAGAATCGCCACACTCTTCGCTACCCAGATAGGTGTTGTATTCGAAAGGTTAAAACTTGAAGAAGAGTTGTTGAAACAAAAAGACATGCTTGAATTCTTATCCACAAGAGATGCTCTAACACAACTACCAAACAGAAGAGCGCTTGAAATTGAAGCTGAAAGAATGATGAACCTTGCAAAAAGGGAAGGAAAAAACATATGCGTAGTGTACGTTGATCTTCTGAGATTCAAAATTGTTAACGACTCTTTTGGCCACAGAGTAGGAGACTATCTACTTAGAGTGATCTCTGAAAGACTCCAAAAAGTTGTAAGGAAAAGTGATTTTGTCGCACGAATCGGTGGGGATGAGTTTGTCTTCTTACTATATGATTGTAAAGAATATCTACAATTTGTGGAAAGAACGCTCCAAGAGATAGAAAAAGATATAATCTGGGAGTCGCATGTATTCAAAGTCTCCGCAAACTTCGGAATAGCAATATATCCGCATGATGGCATTGACTTTGGGGATTTACTAATTAAAGCTGATATGGCAATGTACTACGCGAAAAACAGCGGAAAAAGCTACCATCTCGCCTCGCAACTCAGCATCGATAACATTGAATAACATGAACATATTTTAGAAATGGCATTTTCTAAAATAGTAGAAACTTAAAGCCCTGTGTTCTTACCGAAAAAAACATGGGGCTTTTTAAATTTTCTTCACTGACTTAGTGATAACTAATTTACTTTTTCAGATTATCGTGTATAATATAAATTGTAAGGAGGGAGCGAAATGGAACATGTTGAGAAGAAGAAAAGCTTACGCATCACAGGAATGACGTGTGCGAATTGCGCACGAATCGTTGAAAAATCTCTTTCAAAAGTCGAAGGTGTCAAATTCGCCGCTGTTAACCTTGCAACGAACACCGCTTTCGTTGTTTTAGAAGACGATGTAGATGATGAGATTCTGGCAAAAGCGGTTGAAAGCGTTGGATATGGTGTTACTGATGAACCAGTCGAGGCAATCGAGGAGAAGAGATTGAAAAGGATAAAGACAAACCTGATAATCGCACTCATCATAACCATCCCTCTATCAATTCTGATGCTTTTCCACATGAATAACGTCCACATACCTTACTTCAAAGAACTCGAGCTTATATTTGCAGCACTTGTCATTTTCTATGCTGGTCGCGATACTATTAAAGGTGCTACAATCGCCCTTTTGCATAAGCATTCAAATATGGATACTTTGATACTCTTTGGCTCTGTAACAGCTTGGTTGACGACGCCTCTATCTTATTTCATGGACATCCACGCATTTGGCAGTATCGGTGCGATGATAGTATCTCTCCACTTGCTTGGCAGATTCATCGAATCCTACCTTAGGGATAGAGCATCTAAGCAAGTGAAAGAATTACTTGCGCTTCAATCAAAGGATGCGCAGGTTATAACGGACAAGGGAGAATTCACAGTTCCCATCGAGGCTATAAAGGAAGGTCATATACTATTGATAAAACCAGGAGAGCGAATTCCAACAGATGGAGAAATTATAGAAGGAACAGCACTGGTAGATGAATCTATGATCACCGGAGAGCCCATACCTGTTGAAAAAGGACAGGGCGACTCAGTAATAGGCGGATCTTTGAATGTGAACGGTGTTATAAAAGCTCGTGTCACTAAGACTGGTGAGGATACCTTTTTGTCAAAAATGATTTCGTTAGTCCAAGAAGCTCAAGGAGCAAAGGTGCCAATTCAACAGCTCGCAGACAGGATTACGAATTATTTCGTGCCCACCATTGTGGCTCTTGCTCTCATAAGCGCTTTTTTGTGGTATTTCAATTTCGAGAATATGAACATGCTGACTCATTCAATACGCGATATCCTTCCGTGGACTATCCACACTGAAAACATACTTTCGCTGTCTATATTCGTATTCTTAACCACGGTTGTCATCGCTTGTCCGTGTGCTTTGGGACTGGCAACTCCAATGGCATTGATAGTCGGAACTTCTTTGGCAGCGAAAAGAGGATTGCTCATTAGAAATGCGGAGGCTATCCAAACCGTCAAGAACGTTGGTTATGTGCTCTTCGACAAGACAGGAACGATTACGGAAGGAAAACCGAAGGTTTCCGTTGCGCAAATCGAAGATTCATTGAAACCGATAGCCTACAGCTTGATGAGTTTATCAACTCACCCGCTTTCAAGAGCAGTTGCGGAATATTTGTCAAACCATAAGGCCACAGTTGTTCAAATCATCGAGTTTACCGAAATTCACGGAAAAGGTGTTCAGGGTAATGTAGATGGAGTGACTTATTTTCTTGGGAAACCGAAAGACATAGCTTCTTATTCGATATATACATCTCAAGGAAAATCGATCGTCGAGTTTAGGAAAGATGACGAGATATTGGGCTTCTTCGTCATCGAAGATGCTATAAGGGAAGATTCTGTCAGAGCAATTACTGAACTCAAGAATTCAGGTATAATTCCTGTCATGGTTACAGGCGACAATGAAAACACTGCAAAGTACGTTTCAAATATCGTTGGCATAGAGCAAGTATATGCAAACGTTAAGCCCGAGGAAAAACTGAACATTGTGCGGAAATTCCAAGCGTTCGGCAAGAAAGTGATTATGGTCGGTGATGGAATAAACGACGCAGCGGCGCTGAAAGCAGCGGACATAGGCATTGCAATTGGAAGCGGAAGTGACTTGGCAATCGATAGTGCTGATATAATAATAACAAAGGGTGGTATATCAAAGGTAGCTGATGTGATAAAGATATCGAAAATAACATTCCAAGCTATCAAGGTCAATTTGCTATTTGCGTTCTTCTACAACGTCATCGCTATTCCGCTTGCAATGCTTGGGTTGTTACATCCGGCGATAGCTGAAGCTGCCATGGCTATGAGCTCAATCACGGTGATTTTTAACTCAATAAGAATCAGGAATAAGTTCGAAAGGGCTACCCACTTATCCATTTAATTATCCCCGAATCTCAAAGGAGGCGAAGACGTATGGCAAGGTATCTGTTGAAAGTTCCTGACATTTCATGCAACCACTGCAAGATGAGAATTTCAAAGGCACTCGAGGAAATTGGAGAGAAGGACTTTGAAGTTAGAGTTGCCCAGAAAGAAGTCATTATCGACACAGATAACATTGAAAGAGTAGTACAAAAGCTCGAAGAGATCGATTATCCGGTAGAATCGGCAACCATTCAATGATTTTCAAAACTTGAACTTATTTTGAGGCGTGCGCTATGCCCATCGAAAGAGAAAAGAAGTATCTGATTGACGAAAACCAAGCCACGAAACTTAAAAATATGGCAAAATTTTCAATTGGTGTGGTCCAGTGGTATCTGCCGGACTGCATTTTGTTGTTGGAACTTCTTGGCGAACGGGACTTTTCAAAAAGTCGAGAATGGAGAATTCGCTACACAGTGGATAAAAAAGGAAACGAAACTTGGATCGCCGCATTTAAGTCTGAACTCGTGGAAGGTTTTCAACGAGTTGAAGAGGAGTACGATTTAACCAAATTTATCAGGAAACAAAATACAGATATGTGGGAAAGACTCTTCAACGAATTATCAAGCAAGCCCGTTGTAGTGAAGATCAGACACTACATATCCGATACGCCCACAGAAATAGTGCTCGATGAGTTCATGCAGCTTGACATTCCTTACAATATCGATATTAAGTACATGGTAGAAATCGAAACTGAAGACGAATTTGAAAAATACGAAAAAGAGTACGACTTAGGTGAAGGAATAAGCACCGAAGAATTCGACATTTACACGAACAGAAATATCGCTATCGAAAGTCAAATTCCTCCGAGAGTCTTAATCACACTTGTCAAACAGGCTCTTGGAATATCTCCATTCCCAAAGATGAGAAGAAAAGACAGAGAATTACCTATTAGAGATGCTATCGAACTTCTCAAAATCGGCGAATATGGTTTTTTTACAACCTACGACGGTAACTATCCGTACGCAGTGCCAGTGAATTATGTTTATAAAGACGGTGCGATTTATTTCCACTGTGCGAGCTCTGGAAAAAAGCTTGAAAACATTTCTGTGCACAAGAACGTAAGTTTCTCAGTAGTAACAAAGGCAAAAGTTCTTCCAGAACAACTGTCGACAGCTTACGAAAGCGTTATAGCTTTCGGTCAAGCAAGGGTTGTTGATGGTGAAAAAAAGAAGATGGCACTACTTGAACTTGTCCGGAAGTACTCGCCGCAAACGTACGGAAAATTCACTCAATCAAGAGCTGAAGAATTTGAAAGTGAGTGTTCTAACACAACAGTGGTAAAATTGATAATAGAGTACATAACAGGTAAGAGACGAAATGAATAACAATTTCATTACTTAAATGGTGGCGCTGTATATGGATTCTACATTTGTAATACTATTAGTAATTTTCATAATAGTCTCCGATGCTATCGTTCTATTTGTGATTTACAGATTCAGAAAAAAGAAAAAGGAACAAGAAAACCTCGTAGAGGATTACATCAACGGTCATGGATACAGATACATCGCTCGAGAAGATAAAACATTCCAAAAGGAGTTTTCAAAAACATTCTCAAAACTCAACCCGAATTTCAGATGGAAGAATCTGAAAGTACAACACTTGTTCACATACCCCACAGAAGAGCAGGAAGGTAAATCACTTTGTTTTGAATTAGAAGTAACCGCGAGAAATTACTATAAAAAGTATTTCTGTTATCTACTTGAAAATTTTCATTCCCAGCTTCCGGAATGCAGTATAATACCTCGTTCGCCATTTGAAATTATTTTCTTGAGAAAGAATACTGCCTTCGATAAGACTTATAAAGTTATTCCAAAAGAAGTAAGCGAAAGACTTCCTTTAGATTTAAAAGAACAGCTTGTCAGGTACTTCGGAGTGTCTGTCATTTACGCTAATAATCAACTTCTCATTACAAAAGAATACAAATCAAAAGAAGAACCTTTACAGGCGCTATCTACGTGCGAAGAGATTTTTGATATAGTAAAAATGTACTCTTAAATATTGAACGCCGTTAAAAGCAAAAACCGGGCGTAAATCAGCCCGGTTTTTTGTCACATTCTCCTCAATGATGTCTCATATATCCTCTTTATAACTTCCCTCTCAGCTTTTATCGGTGCTTGGCTAAGCAACAATCCAAGTGAAGGTGTCGTCATTGCAAGTTCTGTGAGTTTGTCAACGTGACCTTCGTTGAATCCTATATCTGAAAGTTTTTCCGTAACTCCCATGTTGAATAGCCAGTTTTCTATTCCCTTGGCTATAGCTTCTGCTTCGCCTGGATTGCCTTTCAATCCCGGAACAATTGGTTCATACACTTCGGCAAGAATGTCAGCTACAGAAGGATATATTTCTTTGACAACAGCAGGAAGAAGCATCGCAAGTCCGAGTCCATGCGCAAGGTCTGGCTTAACTGCACTCAGCGGGTGCTCAAGTGCGTGCGTGAAGTGGAGCAACCCATTGTCGAATGATATACCCGCTATTGCGGATGCATACAACAGCCAGTATCTTGCGTTCAGGTCGTTTGGATTGCTCAATGCTTGAGGTAAGTATGTAGCTATAAGTCTAACCGTTTCTTTTGCCAAGAGTATCGAGTATGGGTTTCTCGAAAGTGTAGTAGCTGCTTCTGTAATGTGGTTCAAAGCATCAATTGACGTGTAGAGAGTTTGCTTGTATGGAAGTGTTAGCATCAGTTTGGGATCGTCTATTGCAAACAATGGATAAATGCAGTCGTATGCTATCGCTGGTTTGTATTCCTTTTCCAAAATAGAGGCTACAGCAAATCTGTCGACTTCCGTACCTGTTCCATGTGTCGTGTTAATTGCGATTATCGGTTTTGCTTTTGTTGGAACGAATTTTCCTTCATAAAGCTCAGAGCCAGTCTTTCCGTCGTACTCAAGCAAAACGGCAACACTCTTTGCCGTATCGATTGGACTACCTCCGCCTATGCCGAGTACTGCTTTCGCACCGAATTCCTTTCCGAGTTTTGTCGCTTCATCTATCTGTTCAACCGTTGGATTCGGTGTGACCTTGTCGTACAGAACGTACTTAATTCCGTATTCTTTAAAGTACTTTGTTACAACATCCCATGCGCCAGTAACTTTGTAAGCAACAGGGTCTGTAATAACGATAACTTTCTTCATGTTGTTATTTTTAAGATATTCAGATATATCCTTCATCTTCTCAATAGCGCCAACTCCAAAATAGCATGTTGTCTTGCACCTAAGCTCGAAAACGTTGTAGATGTTAACTTTCTTTTCAAACATGTTAGTCTACCTCCTGCACTCTAAGATTGGAATAAGCTATACTTAGTATTAAATAACTAACTTTGTGATATATTTCACGTTCCATTAATATTTTAATACATACTCATTATACTGTCAATATCTTGTTGTTATTATTTTCACGATTGCTGAAAGTCTTAAGTCTTGTTGAGGTTTTCAAAAGGCAAAAAAACAACCGAGGCTTTCTGCCTCGGTTCTATTTAATGAAAGAAACTTTTTAGACTTATTCACTATGTACTGTTTGGAGATGCTTCAATATAAATTTTTCATCATAGAAGAGCAACAGAACATATCCGAGTATCATCAGGGCAAGTGAAACTATCGCACTTACTCTTAGTCCAACTTCATTAACTTCATTTGAGCCGAGTATGAATAGCGAAGGGAATATAAGACCTGCAACTGTTTGGCCCATCTTCTGCACGAATGTCCTTGCGCCAAAGAAAACTGCTGCCTTGTAATTTCCAGTTCTCTTTCCATGGGCTTCAGCTATATCGGCAACCATTGCATTTGGAAGTATTCCGAATATGGCTAACGGTATCGCTGCGAGGACTGCGACGATGTAGCTTTGCGCAACCGGTGATAATGCCAGTCTTCCAAGCATTGAAGTAAATCCGAAGTTTATAGCAAATATTATGAATCCAACCATTAGCAGTCTTTTTTTACCAAGTTTTCTCGCAAGTATATTCACAGGTGCGTAGAATAGGAACGAAAGCAAGAACATTATGAGCTGAACTTGTGAAGCATGCTCTTTTGGAAGTTTCAGCAATACTGTTATATAGTAAACAAGTCCAAGGCTTATTCCGGTTAATCCGACCCAGTAGAGCAGGTCTTGGATGACAAATATAAAAAACGGCTTATCCTTAAATGCTGTTTTGATCGCTTCAAGTCCACCTTCGTTTACTGTATGTGCCTCACAGTATCTTCTCTCGTCTATAAATATTATCGGTAGCAGCATGAAGATAAAACCTACAACGCCGTAAGCTATTGTAACTGTCTGGAATGCTTTTAGTGGTTCAAAACCAGCTTTTTCCAGCATCGTTTGGAAGAGGTATATCTGTGTACCTATAACGTACCCTACTGCCCACGTGACAGAAATCATCGTGCTTAGTCCGAGCCTTTCATTTGGCGTGTGTCCAAGCTCGCTCATCCATGCAAAAAACGGTGTGACATACATTGTCATGAACCAGTAGAAAGCAATTACTGTAGAGAAGAGCCAGATTGTGTTTATTAGATAATTACTCGATGGCGGTAAAAACGGTAAGAAAGAAGTGCAAAAGGCAATACGCTTATTGCCAAATAGCCTCTTCTTCTGCCAAGTTTCAGTTTGCTCCTATCAGACAAAGTCGCAACGAGAGGATCCGTGATGGCGTCGAAAAGCCTCGATGTGCCGAGCGCTAATCCAACTATCGTGAGTCCTGCAAATACTATACCCTTTTGAATAAACTGCGTAAAATTCACCCCCTCGGGCGGCATGTAAAAATAAACAAGTGCGTTTCCAATCGCAAAGCTTGTGAGTGACCATCCAAGCTGACCGAGTGCGTACATCCACTTCTTCCACAACGGCAATCTTTCAGCCATATAGCAACCCCCTTTGTTATTTAAGACTTACATCTCAATTGTCACCGTTTTTTGTTATTGGTAACGTTACCGAAAACTAATTTCATTATATCATGTTAAAAATATAATAACAAAATCGATACGTACAGAATAAGCACATGATAGTCTTTCAAATGTTGTCTTTCTTTTTATTTCTCTTTATTACGCTCATTTTCTTTTCTCATAATTGTCATAATAAAAAAAGTCGGTGTCTTTTTCACACCGACTTTTTCAGGTTTTCCAAGAATTAATATTAAATATTAATAGAACAATTTTGCAAGTTGTTTGATGTAGAAATCTACTGGCCTTACGTTAAGTAGTGTATCGCTGTACGGCACTTCTGTGACGATGAATCCCTTTACACCAACTGCATGGTAGAATTTACCCATTTTGACGAGTTCAACCGCTCTTGCACTCATCTGGGTTGCAATTATCCTGTCTATTGCAGCAGGTGTTCCTCCTCTTTGGATGTATCCAAGGTTTGTATATCTCCATTCAAGATTCAGTTTCCTACCTATGTAAAGCCCAACGACTTCTGCCGGATCACTTTCATTCGAGCATTTACATTCGTCGATTATCTCATCTGGAAGCTTTACACCATCTTCGACAACGACAAGCGAGAATCGTTTTCCACTCTCATACCTATGCTGTATAGTTTGAACCAATTCTTTTGGATTAAGCACATCGGAGCTCGTGATGACAAAATCTGCACCGCCTGCCAATCCTCCAAATGTGGCGAGCCATCCACCCGGTGCACCCATCGTCTTGACTATCATGACTCTATGGTGCGATTCCGCTGTCGAGTGGATTATGTCGAGTGCTTGTGTTACGTGCTCAAGTGCTGTTATGAATCCTATTGAAAAATCTGTAAATGAAAGGTCGTTGTCTATCGTTGCAGGAACTATTATTGATGGTATTCCGTATTTTTGCAAATTTAAAGCTGCTCTGACAGCATTCCTTCCGCCAAGGATGATATATCCCGTAATTCCGTATTGTATCGTTTTGTTCTTTATTGCTGTCAAATCTTCATCGCTCTCTGGAATGAATAAAGAGGTGCCGAGTATTGTACCGCCCTGGTGAAGTATACCTGAAACGTTGTTTCTTACAAGTATGTCAACCTTATCATTCAATAAACCTTCAAAGCCATCTTTGATACCCATGACTTCGACTTCTTTCTCTATAGCGTTGACAACAACTGACCTTATCGCTGCGTTTATACCCGGGCAGTCGTTTCCAACTGAAAGTACTCCCACACGTCTCATTGAATCCACCTCCCCACAATTGAGTAAAATACTATCGATGTAATTGCCATCAATTTTATAAGTATATTAAGTGCTGGACCAGCAGTGTCTTTGTAAGGGTCGCCAACTGTATCGCCAACAACGGTTGCCTTATGTGCGAATGATCCCTTACCACCGAGGTGTCCTTCTTCAACGTACTTCTTAGCGTTGTCCCAAGCTCCTCCTGAATTTGCCATGAATATAGCGAGCGCAACGCCTGTTACGGTTGAGCCTATCAACAATCCAGCTACCGATTGAACGCCAAGACCTAGCATCAAGATAATCGGTGAAGCAATTGCAAGCACTGATGGTAAGACCATTCGTTTAAGTGCACCTTTTGTGGCGATTTTTATACAGCTTCCATAGTCAGGTTCTGTCGCGCCGGCAAGTATTCCAGGCATCTCTCTGATCTGTCTTCTTATTTCCTCAACCATATCGTTTGCAGCATCGCCAACTGCGTTCATTGCAAGCGCTGAGAAGAAGAACGTAAGCATTGCACCTATCAGAGCACCGATGAACATCTTTGGGTCTTGCAGCTGTATCTGTTGAATGTGTGCAATAGAACCAAAGTTTGCGAACAAGGCTATAGCTGTAAGTGCTGCTGAACCTATCGCAAAACCTTTTCCCATAGCCGCGGTTGTGTTCCCAAGTGCGTCGAGTTTGTCGGTAATATCTCTTACGCCTTTTTCCAATCCTGCCATTTGAGCTACTCCACCAGCATTGTCTGCAATAGGTCCATAAGCATCGACTGAAAGGTTCATCGCAAGTGTAGCAAGCATACCGACCCCAGCCATCGCTATTCCGTACAGTCCGCCTAATTTGTGTGAAATAAGTGTTCCAACCGCTATGAGAATGGTTATCACCGCTGTCGATTCCATTCCAAGCGCTGTACCGCTGATGATAACGTTGGCAGGTCCCATCGCTGCTGAGTGTGCTAATTTCTCAACTTTCTTTCCGGATGTGTACCATTCAGTGATGAGCCCTATTGACACGCCCACGATGTTACCAACTAAAACTGTCCAGAATAGGTTCATGTTCTTATCCATGATTGCATATGAAAGCGAAAACGCCAAAAAGATTACGCTCGAAGCAATTGTACCGCTTCTTAAAGCGAGCGCTGGTTCTGTGTTGAGCCTTGATAAGACTTTAACCAGTATTATCGCAAGTATCGACGAAATCAGTCCAAAAGAGATTATGTAAAGCGTGCTCGTTATTCCACTCGCTCCAAAGAGTGCATATCCAAGAGATATCGCGGAGAATATTGAACCAACGTACGATTCGTAAAGGTCTGCACCCATGCCAGCAACGTCTCCAACGTTATCACCCACGTTGTCAGCGATAACTGCGGGGTTTCTCGGGTCGTCTTCCGGAAGGTTCGATTCAACCTTTCCAACAATGTCAGCACCAACATCTGCCGCTTTGGTATAGATACCGCCACCAACTCTGGCAAAGAGCGCAACAAAGGACGCTCCAAGTGAATAATAACTTACCGCTTGGAGACCAAACAATAGATACACTATCCCGAGACCTGCAAGTCCGAGGACCGATACAATGAGCCCCATAACTGCACCGCCAGAGAAGGCTATGTCGAGCGCCTCTCCTATTCCCTTTGTAGCACCCCAGGCAGTTCTCGCGTTAGATTTTGTGGCGATAAGCATTCCAAAGAATCCTGCCAAAACAGAGAACGAAGACCCTATAATGAAAGAAATTGCATTCACCCAACCGGATGAAAATCCAAAGAGAAGTGAGAGCAAGAAGACTATTGGGAAGAAGATTGTGTACTCTTGAAACAAAAACGACTTCGCACCACGTTGAATGATTCTTGATATCTTCTCTGTCTTTTCGTTTCCTGGACTCTTGTCGAGCACGTTTAAAGTTAGGTAAACTATCAAAATAGTTCCCGCCAATATTGATGAAAATAGTATAGCCAAAATCCCACCTCCGTTGTCGAATTTTATTATTACAAAAAGGGGGCACGCGGTCAACATGCCCCCGTATCCATATAGTCACCCAATTATAGAGACTTAACCCATTTTATTACTATCGGTGAAGCGATGAATATCGATGAGTACGTTCCGACAACCACGCCTATCGTCATTCCAAATGCAAATGACTTTATGCTACCAGTTGAGAGCAAGAGCAACATCAGTATGACAAAGAACGTTGTTAAAGATGTGTTTATTGTTCTAAATATAACAGAGTTTATACTGTCGTTAACAACACTTGCCATTTCTCTACCTTTGAATTTCCTTCCGAATTCCCTGATCCTATCGAATACTATAATCGTATCGTTGACAGAGTATCCTACGAGTGTCAAAACAGCTGCAATCGCCGCAATGTTCATTTCTATGCCGAAAATCGAGTAGAAGCCGAGTGTTATCACGACGTCGTGGATAAGTGCCAAAATTGCACCTATACCAAATGCGAATTTAAATCTCAAAGCTACGTATATAAGAATTCCGAGGAGTGTGAATACCACTGCTTTCCAAGTGAGGTTCTTGATTTCGTTCGCCGCGTCTCCGCTGACTTCTGTAAATGAAACGACTTTACCGCCGAGTCTTTCTTCTATTGCTTTCGACAATGTTGCCTTTTCATCAGCATTGTACGTTCTCAGATTACCTTTTTCATCCTTTGGTGCAACAACGATTGAAAATGTCTTTTCCTCTTCTTGTCCAAGAGCTTTTACTTCAAGAACTCTTGCGTTGTTGAATTCTGGAGCTAAGTCAGAAATCTTTGCCCTGACATCTGCAATTTTCATATCTTGCGAAGTCTTAACTACAACTTCGCTTCCACCTATGAATTCCAAGCCAACATTGAATCCTTTGGTGAATATGCTTATGATTGAAATAACTATTAATACTGCGGAAAGCGCAATGAAGTAATATCTTTTTCCAACGAAATCGAGTTTCATTATTTTGCACCCCCTGCTTTTCTAACTCTGATAGCCCCAGACATTGCATCGAGCAAGAATTTGCTGAATACGAGGTTCATGAACATTGCTGCAAAGATACCAACGATCGTTGTTATAGCAAATCCTTTGATTGTACCAGTACCGAAGTAGTAGAGGAAAAGTGCAGCAATTATAGTTGTAAGGTTTGCATCAAATAGCGTCCAGAAAGATCTTGAAAATGCCATTTCTATCGCTGCCTTTATAGTCTTTCCGCTTCTAACTTCTTCTTTGATCCTTTCGTAGATGATTATATTACCATCAACGAGAGTACCTATTGTGAAGATTATACCTGCAATACCTGGCAACGTGAGTATTGCACCAGTTCCGGCAAGGAATCCAAAAATTATTATCAGTGCATAGAATATACCGATAACAGCAACAAATCCCATAACTCCGTAAATGATAAGCATGTAGAGTATGACAAGTATTGCACCTATTATACCTGCATTGAGTGATTGATTGAGGACATCTTTACCAAGAGTTGGTGAAACAAGATTGGCTGTCGTTTTTTCCAACCTTGCCGGGAGTGCACCACTTCTAAGTATTGCGGCCAGTTCCTTTGCTTCATCGAAAGTGAAGTTTCCTCTAATTTGTCCTTTTCCATCTTCGATTGGACTGACGACAAATCCAACAAACTGAACTTTATCATCAAGAACTATTGCAAGTCTCTTCTTAAGTGCAAGTTGATACTGCGTTGTACCGCTATTAAGAACCTGTTCAGGTACGTAAAGTTCCTTTGTGATATTTTTGAAAAGTTCGACAAATTGTCTGTCAAGCGTGAAAGAAACTACGTAATTTGCAACACCTTTTTGATCTATTGTTGGTACCGCCTCGACAATTCTTGGACCTGAGAGTACAAGATCTTTCCTGTTGTTAATTTCTTTCTTGATCAAGTACCAAGTCTTTCCATCTTTGCTCTGATACCATTCGGCGTTTTCTCTTAACGCAAGATTCACATCGTCTGGGTTTGTCGTTGGGTCGTACGTTCTTTCGTCAATCGATTGACCAAACCAGAGCACACCAGTTGAACCAACTAGCTTTTCTGCTCTTGACGTATCCGTTGCATCTGGGATTTCTATAATCACAAAAGAATTGTTTTCTCTGAAACTTTTCTTTACCACCGCTTCAGTGTATCCTGCTGAGTCAAGCCTGTTTCTCAAAACCGTCCAAACATCATCAACTACCGCACTTGGATTTTCCGTACCTTTTTCAATATCAACCTTGTACTCGAGCCTTACTCCACCGCTTAAGTCAAGACCAAGTTTGATGCGACTGAAAAACTTCGCAAAACCACTTGCCGGTCTTCCACCGGGCAGCAACATGGCTACAACAGCTGCTACAAGTAGTGCCAATGAGATGATAAGTCTTATGCGATCACTCCGCATTCCGAAACCCTCCCCCGCTACTTATTCTTTGGAATCTTCTTTTACTTCTTCTTTGGCTTCCTCTTTCTCTTTAATTACCTTAGCTATGTAAGCCTTATGAATTTCAAGCTCAGTTGAATTTGCACTTTTGATCTTGATTACGTCTTTCTTGATATCAACTATCTTGCCAACCACACCACCAGTTGTGATTATAGTATCACCTTTTTTCAAGCTCTCGATCATTTGTTTGAATTCCTTTTCTCTTCTTCTCTGCGGCAGTATCACCAAGAAATACATCATCGCAAAAAAGATAAGTAGCATGATGAGCATCTGCATCAATGCTCCAGAAGTACTTGTTGGTGTAGCTGTTCCTGTTGTTGCTCCTGCATCTGGCGCTCCTGCGAATATAAGTTTCACTCGTACACACCTCCTAAGGGTTGATATGTTTTTATCTTTTTATAAAATGTTCCTTGCTATTTCAACTGCTTTTACTGTATGCTCCATAAGAACCAGTGTTGTGATCCTCCCGACTCCACCCGGAACAGGCGTTAAGTCACATATCTCGGCGACACTGGGGTCCACGTCTCCAAAAATTTCGTCGTTCTCAACGTTTATACCCACATCTATGACAGTTGTTCCAGGCTTGAAATAATCTTTGTTGAGGGCCTTCGCTCTTCCTATGGCAACAACCACAATACCCGATTCGCGCGTTATTTCAGCTATATTCTTGGTCCTTGAATGACATACAGTTACCGTTGCGTCAATACCCTTTTGCAACAAAAGAAGTGCAAGCGGTTTTCCAACGGTAACACTTCTGCCTATAACGGAAATTCTCTTTCCGGTTGGATCTCCAAGATATTTTATTATTCTTAACACAGCCTCTGCAGTACATGGCGGAAAGATGGGGCTATCGTACATTATTTTTCCAAGGTTCGCTGGATGCCTGCCCTCAACGTCTTTGTCCGGAGAGATTAAAGAAATCGCCTCGATTTCAGAAATCTCCGGCGGTAGTGGATGTGTGAGAAAGATTCCGTTGATAGAGTCATCAGCTGATAACTTAGGCAAAAGCAATTTCAAATCCGACGCTTTCGGTGCCTCATATACCGCAAATTCAATACCAAATCTTTTAGCCTGTTTTTCCTGACTTCTCAGATAACTCAGCGTTGAAGGTTCTGGCTGGCAAGTGACAGCTACCAGCTTCGGTGTTCTCGGTAACCTTGCCACACGTTGTTTTATATCTTCAACAATTGATGAATAAAGCGGTTCTAAATTCAGAATCATATGTCCCCACCTTCCACCAATAGCAGTTATTATCCTTGGTTAAAGACAGGTTGAAGTCCTGCGGTGTACAGCAACCCGCAGACTTCGTACATGCCTTTTTTCGTTACGCAAAGCACAACACCAGCCGTTTCTGCGGCTTTCAATGTTTCAGGCATTATGTCCCTGTTGCGCACAATGATAACAACAGGAATGCCGACAACCCCCGCTGTCCTCACACATTGCGGTGTTGCAAGCCCTGTTACAAGCAGTGAACCGGGTTCTGTAAGTGCGAGCACGTCGCTCATCAAGTCAGAGGCTGCAACTTTACTGATTTCTATGTTCAAATCGGCATCCTCTGGTGCAATTACTTTTCCTTCTACTATTTCAAGTATTTCTCTAAGCTTCAAGGATATCACCTCGGTAGGCGTATTTTACAAATGCCTCGTAGGTCCACGGGCAAGTTGCTTTAAACATCTTCGCAATAGCTATGGCGTACTGCTCTATTTCCCACTGGGCGTGAGAATCCGCTCGCAAACTCAAGAAATTCATCAAACTTCTCGCGTTAACCGTCCAATAAAACTGCGTGTAAGTTGAAAGAGGTAGAACGATACGTGCAAGTTCTCTTGCAACACCCATGTTGAGCAATTCTTTGTAAGTGTGATAAGCCTCCTCGAAGGTCTTCACCATTGCTTCCTTAACTTTCTCAAGAAGTTCTGTGTCATCAACAACTATCGCCTTTTGCCTGTCCTCAGGAACGTTAATTCTTATGTTTTCAGGTATGTAAAATTCTTCCTCTTTTATTTCCGTATACCTCTGGCTTATCTCGTTAAATGAACCAATCCTGTGCCTAAACCACTGCCTTGCAACGAAAAGCGGTGCTTTAACGTGAAATGTAAAGACTATATGTTCAAAAGGTGTCTCGTGCCCGTGTTCCATGAGATACATAATTAGTGCCTTGTCGCGTTCGGGTGTTTTCAACCCTTGACCATACGAAACTCGAGCGGCTTTAACCGCTGCGTAATCATCCCCCATCATATCTACAAGCCTTACAAAACCCTTGTCGAGAATTTTTTCTTCAAGATTCAATTTATCATTTGTTTTTTCGATGTGTTCGATGTTTTCTGAGATTCCCAAAGAGATCCACCTCCAAAAGACTCGAAACTTTCTTGTATCTTTCTTCTGATATAAGACCTTCTCTTAGCCATGAATCTAAAAGCTCTATCGATAATATCTGAGTAACCGGTTCAAAAGTTAATCTGTGAAAAGGTGTTGGACCGTAAATTTTCAGCAATTCAATGTGTTCTTCTGTTGGATAGCCTTTGTGTACCGATAACTTGTATTGTGGAAATTGCAAATCGAATTTCTTTATTATCTTGTCCCTTGTTACTTTTGCCAGAATCGATGCAGTGGAGATTTGATAAATTTCGCCATCGCCTTTCACGATGCAAGTTGCCGGATAGTTCAATTTCAAATTCTTACCGTCAACAAAGACATTTTTTATTTCAACAAATTGACTAAGCAATTCAAGTGCCCTGTTCATAGCAAGTTCCGTTGCGTGGAATATGTTGTACAGATCAATTTCTTCTGGTGTTGCCAATCCTATTCCAAACTTCGCTTTTGAAAAAATTATCTCGTATAGTTCGTTTCTTTTTTTCTCGGACAGCTTCTTACTGTCATCTATGCCTTCTATATAAACATCATCATCGAGAAAAACCGCCGCTGCAACAACAGGTCCAAAGAGCGGTCCTCTTCCAGCTTCGTCAACGCCTATTATTGTATAATCGATAGATTTATCTTTACTCATATTGCAATTTGTCCTACCTTTTTACCGTATTGTATATTTCATTAACATCCCTTACAAACCCTTCAATCTTGTCACCAGTAACAACTATAAGCCAATTTTCTTTGAACCAAGCGTACAGATCAGTACTCTCAAGCCTTACAGTGAAAACTCCATAGTCGCCCATGTTTACTTTCATGTACTTGATCTTCAAAGGATTACCGTACTTTTTCGTTATCTTGTTCCAATTTTCTTTCGCTTCTTCATTACTTTCGTATTTGAATAGCATGAAAAATCCATCAACACCGTCGAAAATAGCAAAACGACCATCTCCGAGTTGAATATCTCCAAAACCGTTAATCCAACCGCTCTCAAGCAGTGTGTACTTGTTACTAAGAACGTTGACCGCCGCTTCTAACGAATAGCTCGATGGAGGAACTTCTGGAATGAACGGTATAGAGCACGATGAAAGAATTAAAATGATCACTAAAACTACAAAAGCTGTTAGAAGTTTTCTTATATCTCTCATCTTATCACCTGCCGAGTTACTTAACTTTTTCTCCATAAAAGTATTCAATCGCCTTCTTGATTATTATATCACTCATAACGAGATCTGCATGGTCGAAACCTCTAAAAATCTCGCATTTTCCATAATAAGTTGCGCTTTCAATTGGAACCATTCCATCATTATCGGTGAATTGCTTATCTGAAAATAAAATATCTGTGACCGATTTCAAAAATAGAAGTCCTGTCGTTGAGAACATTTCGGTTGTCACAAGGTTTTCAAACATCACATCAGCTTTTTGGGTTATCACAGCTGCAAAATTTAGAAATTCAACATCATTTGGTACTTCTGGATATCTCGAACCATACATTAAATATCTATAATTCGGTGCGTACGTATATCCACCCGAAATGTTTGAAGCTATGAGCACGTTCTTTATAAATCCCCAGTCTTTCCTGAGCTTAAGCAAACTCTTGTTCATGACTATGAAATTTGCCAAAGGAGATCCGATATGCGGTGTACCAGCAAAGATGATTTTGTTTACATGTTTTTTGAATTCATCTTCTTGTAATGCGTATCTTAAAAGTAAACCGCCCATGCTGTGGGCATATATATTGAAACGAACGCTCGCATTATCATAATTCTCTTCGAACTTCTTGGAAATATTTTCAATTTCCCTGACAAGTGCATCTGCACTTTCTTCTAATGGTATGTCCAACGAGGGATAAATAAAAAAATACAATCCATAGTCTTCAGGCAATATTTTCGTCCAAGAATCTCGGAAGATAGCTTTGTAACGTGTCCACGTCCCATATATCTCGTTTGGATCAATTCCATGAATCAACAGTACCGAAGGTGCATCATTTTTCGGTTTCCTTATCTCGTAAATCTTAGCTTGTGGTCTCTCCCAATCGTATTCTACAACTTTGCTGTATTCAAAAAATGGCTCTATTTTCGTTAATGATATGTAGATCGGAACAAGTGAGTTATAGTAAACATAATATTTTGCACCGTAAGTAATTGAAGTAAAAGCGATAGCAAATAAAGATAAACAGAATATCAATAAGCGAGTTTTAATAGCAATACCTCCAATATATCCGAGGCATCTTCTGTTCTATCGACTATATCACCAACGTTGATAACGAGCTCCTTCAACTGCATCTTTTCAGCCAAAGTTATCTGCAAAGAGAATATATCCCTCAAAACTTCTTCTTCGATTACGTCTTCATTGTGTTCAAACCTTTCAACCTCAATTACATAATGCTGGACTTCGTCGATGTTGTCAAATAGCTTTTCGACGGCAGTAACGAAAGCTTGCGCTGCGCTGACTGCACAATCAAGTTGTCCTATAATCTTCTCTTTAAGGTGCTCTGGAACATTCGGGTGTTGGTAGTCCACAATTTTGCTTACCGATTCGCACTTGTTGACTATTTTATCTATACCTTCGGTAAGAGAGTGTATAACTTCTCTCATATCCGGAAGAAATAGACCTTTGTATATATCAGATATAATCCCGCGCCTTATTTCATCAGCTTCATGCTCAATACGTTTTATGTCTTTAAAAAAATTCTGCTTCTGATCACACTCGTTTTTGAAATAACAGTCGAAAAAACTTCTAAGAGTAGAAGTCGCTTCTACTGTTTTTCTTGAAAGTTCTCCAAGCTTTGCAATAACTTCACGTTCTTTCTTTGCGAATGAAATTTGCATACCAACACCCCCAGACAATTATACCACAAAAAGCTGAAAATTATAACCTTTCGAAAAATAGCAAGAGCGTATCGCCGTAATCCTTTTCTTTTATGATTCTTAAATTACTTATCTCGCTTTCTTTAGGTCTTTCTCTCTTAGAGCACTGAAGGATAAACATTGAATTCACGTCCATTATTGCATGAACACGTTCGAGTATATCGCGTACTATTCCCAGCTCGTAAGGCGGATCAGAGTAAATAATGTCAAAAACGCCGGCATGTGTTTCCAAAAACCGGCGTGCGTCTATCTTCTTTATATCAACTTTATTTTCAACTCCAAGGTTGATAGCATTCTTTTTAATCGTTGCCACAGATAATTTTGAAGTATCAACAAATGTCACATGCGCTGCACCGTTGCTTATCATCTCAAACCCAACAGAACCGCTCCCTGCACATATGTCAGCACACACTTTCCCTTGGAAATCAACCATATTTGCAAGACTTCTTCTAAGAATCGCCGAAGAATACCGCGTCCTTGGATCAGGAACAGTTTCTATTGCTCTCCCTCTAAGCTCACCTGTCTCGATTTTCAACATACTTTTTCCACCTGCATCATTCAATAGCTTTTGACTCTTCTGGATTCTCTTGACCCTCTACTTTCTGAACAACAACGGTCAATTCTCCTTTGACATCTTTAAAATGTTCGAGTGCGCTCGTCACTGTACCTCTGAAGCTCTCTTCGTGTAGTTTTGTCAACTCTCTTGCGATGAAAACCTCGCAGTCTCCCAAAATCTTCAGTATATCATCAAGCGTTTTTCTAAGCCTTTCAGGGCTTTCGAAAAAAACGAATCTTTCTATCAATTCATTATCTTTTATCTTTCGCAAAAGCCTTCTTCTGTTCTTGTCTTTCGGCATGAATCCGATGAAGTAGAAGTGCGTACCCATAAACCCGCTGAGCGCAACAGCGCTTGTCAATGCACTCGGTCCCGGAATTACTTGAACAGTGATTCCTTCTTCATGGCACTTTTTGATTAGTATAGCTCCCGGGTCCGAAACCACAGGCATTCCTGCATCTGATACTTGGGCAATATTTTTTCCTTGTTTTAGCAGCTCTATAACCTTATCAACCTTCTTATGTGAATTATGCTCGTTGAAAGACTCCAGCGGTTTAGATATTCCGTAGTGTGTTAGAAGATTATGAGTCCTTCTCGTGTCTTCAGAAAGTATCAAATCGGCATCTTTCAACACTTCCAAAGCCCTTAATGTTATATCCTTCAAATTGCCGATCGGTGTGCCGACAATGTACAGAATACCCGCGATACTATCACTTCCCAACATTTACTATAAAGTTTTCAATCAGATTTTCCGAGTTGTCCATAACTTCATTTATCATCTCTTTGCTAAGTGTCTTTGCCTTTCCAAAACGAGACTCAAACGACAACCTTATGCTTTCTGCGATTTCTTCTATCGGTTTGTGCTGATAATCATACAGACCTATCAAAGGTATATCCAAGTTCTTCGTACTTTTGAAGCAGTGCTTAACCTCATCGTGCGGTATCAGAACTATTGAGCCGTGTTGCAAGATGTAATCCTGGGTCCTTGTCTGAGCGCTGCCAACAACCTTTACACCATTCATAGTTATTTCGTACGTCGATGGAACTTGGAAGCAGACATGTGTTGATGCTTTCTTTTTGCCCTCTGTTAATTCAACTGGATACCCTAAGCGCCTCAAACCTTCTATTAGTAGCCTTGAAATCAGATTATACAGTTCGAGGACACTTGTTTCGAAAAGCTCGTGATTCCTTGGCACTACAACAGAGTACGTCAATTCATCCCAGTGTAGTACAGCCCTTCCGCCAGAAGGTCTTCTAACCAAATCAAAATTATTCTCTTTAAGATAGTCCACATCTATATCATCGGAATTTTGATGCTTTCCCAAAGAAAGTGTTGGAACTTTCCAAGTGTAAAAGCGCAATATGACATCGTTTAATTTTTCAGAGAACACTCCTAAAGCAACATCTATGCCCATGTTCTTCAATCCATCAAAACCGTACGTTTCAAAAAAGTACAACAAATCACCCTTTCATCTTTTTGGTGAGCATAAAAACAGGATTTGCAACTAATACTATTATAATCTTTATTACGTACTGAGACAATACCATAGAGATCAATTGATTGTACACTCCGAGGAACGCAACAAGCGTGAAAACAACTGTATCAAAGAATTGAGCAACGAGGACTGAAACAAGATTTGCTACTGCTGCACTCTTAAATCTCTTAGAATTGAATATGTAATAATTCATGAATTGTGAAGTTCCATACGCCGCTAAACTCGCAAGTGTGAATCTCCAGTTCATTCCCAAGATTATCCTGTAAGCCTCTCCCCTGTCGACAGAAGCAGCAGGCATGAAGAGCCCGAGCAAAATCAATCCACTTGCAGTCGCTTGTGCTAAGAATCCCATCCAAACAAGGAACTTTGAACGTTCCTTTCCAATCACGTCAGAGACCATGTTTGCAATTATGAATGTGAATGTATAACTTATAATCGATGCTGGAAATAGGAAAACACCAAACTTAACAACCTTCGCTGCGATAACATTCGAAACAACAATACCTGTTATAAATAGCGTAGTAAAAATCATGCCTTGCCTTTCCTTTCGTTCCACCTTCTCAACACTCCTTTCGGTCTTATATGCTGTATTAGCTATTCTTTTTTCAGGGCAAATTATTATACTCTATTAGATTTAAACTAAGCAAAAACCGACAGAAAAATTAGTAAAAGTGTTACATATCAGTAACCAAAAAACTGAAACATGGGGTATATAATATTGTCCGTAATACTGACGGTTTATGTTCACTTAACTGAACATGCCGACTTATATGGAAATGTCTGGTCTACTTAAGTGAACATAAACCGCAATAACGAAATTCATTTACTGACGAGCTTTTAGAACATGAACAAAAATCTTACATGGGGAGGGATTACCATGAAAAGCTTGGGAAGACATATCATAGCCGAATTCTACGACTGTGACAAGGAAATACTTGACAGCATCGATGGTATCGAGTTTCACATGAAACAAGCAGCATACGAGACTGGTGCCACAATAGTTAACTCTTCTTTTCACCGGTTCCTCCCCTACGGAGTGAGCGGTGTGGTCATAATAAGCGAGTCGCACTTAACAATTCACACATGGCCAGAGTACGGTTATGCAGCTGTTGACCTATTTACCTGCGGTGACCACGTTGACCCATGGAAAGCATTTAGCTATCTCAAAAAGGTATTCAGATCACAAAGAGCTCATGTAGTTGAACACGTAAGAGGAAGATACGACGAAGTAGGCATCCCCGAAAACGCACCGCACAAGACTGTAATCGAAGAAGAAAAGATAGCAGTAAGCTTGTAATTGCAAACCCAAAATCCGAACCGATTAAATTAATCTGAGAAGGAGGGAATGCCTATGGAAGAAAAGGAACTTAAAACAGGTAGGCACAGTATATATATGGAATGGTATTCAAAAGATCCTGGCGGATTATTCATGAGGGTTAATAGATGGCTTTACTCAGCGCAAAGCCCATTCCAGAGGATCGATATATTTGAAAGTCCATTCTATGGTAGAGTATTCTCTCTTGATGGAATAACGATGACTACAGAAATAGACGAATTCATGTACCACGAAATGCTTGTGCATGTACCGATGTTCATGCACCCAAATCCAAAAAAGGTCCTTGTCATCGGCGGTGGCGACGGAGGAAGCATAAGGGAAGTTTTGAAACACCCTTCCGTAGAAAAAGCCGTAATGTGCGAAATAGACGAGTTGGTTGTCAAGGCAGCTATCGAATATCTGCCATACACGTCAAACAAACTCAGCGACCCAAGGGTTGAGCTTGTCTACGAAGATGGTGCTAAATTCGTAAGGCAGTTCAAGAACGAATTCGACGTGATAATAATCGACTCGACAGACCCAACAGCTGGTGAAGGCGGACACCTCTTCACTCTTGAATTCTACAAGGCTTGTAATGAAGCACTCAAAGAAGATGGTATCTTGTGTGCCCAGACAGAAGGTATGACTTACGACTGGGAATGGGGCACAACAGCCTACAAGAGAATTAAGGCAAATTTCCCGCTTGCAAAGATGTACTTAGGCTTCATGCCAACTTACCCCGGCGGAATGTGGTCGTACACATTCGCTTCGAAAACCGGAATTGATCCAATAAAAGACTTTAATCCTGAAAAAGTTAGGAACTTCAAAGAACCTTTGAGGTACTATAACGAAGAAATTCACAAAGCGGCATTTGCACTTCCAAACTTTGTCAGAAAGTACATCGGAGAAGACTAAAGAAAATTGAACTTAAAGGCGGCAGGCAAGTCCTGCCGTTTTTGATTTTTCAAAGCTGTTGTGATAAAATAGGTGAGAAAATATATTAACAAGATACTCATATGTGGCTTGAGGTGAAATCGTCAACGCCCCACCACTGAAGTGGCGGGCTTGAAGCCCTCGTTGACTAGCCTCAGCCAAAGCCAATAGGCTTCTTGGCTACGTTAGATGGGTCATGACACCATGGAATGCTGCTCAAGTTCCATGCTCTGTCGTCTGTCATTAAACAGTCCTGAGGGGTAGGGACAGTGTGGCAGACATGACAAGCCCATCTAACATTGGCGATGAGCTCCTAACTCCGCAAGGAGGCTTACACCATATGGTGTATGCTATTTCTCAACAGGGGAAACCTCTCGTGCCAACTAAAAGGCATGGAAAAGTAAGAAGACTTTTAAAACAAGGACTTGCGAAAGTTGTCAAAAGAGAGCCTTTCACAATTCAGCTTTTGTATGATACAACCACATATGTACAGCCAGTAACAGTTGGCATCGACATTGGTTCAAAAACAGTCGGTGTCTCAGCCATAACAGATAAGAAAGAAGTATTTTCATCGGAGATAGAACTCAGAACTGACATCAAAGACTTATTGTGCGAAAGAAGAGAATACAGACAGTTAAGAAGGTATCGCAAGACGAGGTACAGAAAAGCAAGATTTTTGAATAGGCGTAAACCAGAAGGATGGCTTGCACCAAGTCTAAGGTGGAAAGTAGATGCACATATTAGAATAGTCAACATGCTCAGCAAGATACTGCCGATATCAAAGGTTATCGTAGAAGTTGCACCGTTTGATACCCAAAAGATATTAAATCCAGATATCCAAGGAGAAGAATATCAAAATGGAGTGCAGAAAGGTTTTTGGGATGTGAGAGAATATTGTCTATGGCGAGCAGGATATAAATCGGAGGTATCTGGCAAAAAAGGAGTTTTGGAAGTTCACCATATAGTTCCAAGAAGCGGAGGTGGGACGGACAATCCTTCAAACCTGATAGTCTTAACAGCACAAGAGCACAAAGCAATACATGAGGGCAGGTTAAAGATACCAAAGAGCAAGATAGAGAAGGTAAGGATTCTCAAAGATGCGAGTCACGTATCGACGATAGGTTGGCATATAGTTAATGAGCTAAAGGAACTGTACGAGGATGTCAGAGTTACATACGGTAGTATCACCAAAGCAAAGAGAAGTGAGTTTGGATTGGAAAAGACGCACCGAAATGATGCATATGTCATAGGGGGAGGGACAGTTCAGAAGAGAGCGAAAGAATGGTATTTTGGTAAGTTTTTCAGAAGACAAAATAGGTCATTGCATAAAGTCAATCCAATCAAAGGTGGTATAAGACCGGTTAATACAATCAAACAATCATACGGTTTCAGAAGGTTTGACAAAATAGAATACGAAGGGAAGATAGGAATCATAGCTGGAACAAGAAGTAGTGGATATTTTGTAATAAGAAGTCTTTCAGGGGAAAGAATACACGATAGTGTGAAATACAGCAAATTAAAACATTTCGAGAAATCAAAGACGATAATGTTGGAAAGGAGGGAAGCGGCTATCTCCTCACACGACTAAAGTTGCGTGTCTCCGAAGCCGTAAATTGATGAAATTGGGAAGTAAACTTAAAAGACTTAGACTCGCAAGAGGATATACACAAGAAGAACTCGCCGATAGATGCGATCTGTCGAGAAGTTTTATCTCTCAGCTTGAAAGTGACAAAGTTTCTCCATCTGTTGAAACTCTCGAGAGAATTCTCAGAGTCCTTGGGACAGATTTGAAACATTTCTTTTCCGAAGAGCAGAAAAAGATCGTATTCAAGAAAGACGAAAGGGTACCTGTATACGATTTACCAAAGGGAGTAAAGATAGATATACTGATGGACGCTGTGGAAGACAAAGAGCTCGATGCAAAGATAGTCGAACTTGAACCCGGAGCCCAGACAGATAAAGAAGACTATCACGACGGCGACGAGTTCGGATACGTTGTAGAAGGCTCTGTCGACATATATATAGATGGAAAAAGGTACAGAGCGAACGAAGGAGAGTGTTTTTACTACTCAGGCGACTGTGTACACTACATGAGAAACCCGGGCAAAGAAAAAGCTGTCATACTGTGGATACAGACAATTTGAAATTCAAAAAATAGGTGGACGTTCGTCCACCTTTTGTTTTCTATTTTTGTGATATTTCTACGTCAACCAAAACCCCTTTGTGATCCGATACCCTTTCACTTTCAAAAACAATTCTCGCACTCTTTACTAAAAAATTTTCAGGAACTAAAATGTAATCTATCCTTGCACTCTCTTCGCTTATCTTATCACCAATAAATGTAGGTCTATCAGGTTCATTTGGATTTGCAACCATCCAAGAGTCTAAGACGCTCAAACCAAGAATTTCCCTTTTCATCACCATTTTATATTCTTCTGAACCGTACGAAACGTTGAAATCACCTGCTATTATGAATCTCTCGTTTCCAATCTCTTCCACCCAGCTAACAAAGTTTTCATATTCATCTTCAAATCCAGCTTCTTTCCAATTAAAGTGCACTGAATACAGATCTATAGGTCCACCTTTGTCCTCTATCCTTGCTCTGATGATTTTCCTTGTGTAAAATGTGTTTACGTCTTGATTTCTTGAAACATATCTTGATTCAAAATCAACGATTGGAAATTTTGAAACGATGCCAAGTCCTTCCTCCCATATACCAAACCCGTAGTGCGCCATGTCCCAGACAAAATGATAAATCTTCCCATATTCTGCAAGCATTTCAACAAGTCTTCTGACATAGTTGCTCTTCTTGATGTCGACTCCATGTAAAAAAATATCTGGTTCTTCATGCATATATTGACCCGCTTCTTGGAAAAAACATATTTCCACATCTTCATTTGCAATTAGCTCGACGATCTTTCTTTGAATGGACTTATACTTTTCCAAGAAACCCTCAATCGTATCTTCATCGTTGTATACGATTTCTTGGTATGTGTGCAGATTGAGTGTCAATAGTTCCACGTCTCTTTCCCCTTTCTAACTACGATCAGTGTTATTCCAGCAACAATTAGTATAACAGCTAAGAAAAGCAAGATGAACTTCGCTGGTGTGAAAATCATGAGTCCAATGCAAACTCTTTTGAAATTAATGCTGTGTTGTGTTAAGAATGCCATGATTATAAGCGATATGTTTTCCAGAATATCGAACATTCCACCGAATAATCCAAAAGCTGTTAGAAATGAATTTCCAAGATTCAGCTTCATCAGGAATATCCTTACAAGGACTGACCAAAGAAGTATAGAATAACTCAAAGCAAAAAAAGAATCTATGACGTGTAAGTATACGAACCTGGAAACTCTTTCTTGCGTAATTAACTCAAAGCATTTCACTACATATTCTCTGCCAAGGCAGATCTCTGAATCTATGATGTTCTTATCAATCTCTTTGTTAAATCCCGCACCATATGGTCCGAAAACAAAATATCCAAGAGCCACTGAAAAAACTAAGCTCGTTATTATCCATTTCCAGCTCCCTATCCTATAGATATCTATTCTTTCCATATTATTCACCTCCTCTTCAAAGAAATATTTTTGATTAGCCTCCTGAAATACGTTTTTTCTTATTTTTTCAAAAAATTCTTACTTCCCTTTCTTTTCCAAAAGAGTTTATCTAAAATCTTAATAATTTTAATTTTTTATCTTTAATGAATTAATTCATTATTTTTATGTCGCTTTATTCCTTCTTAGATTATTTTTTTTAACTACTTCCCCACCATTTTCCCTCAAACTAACCCTCTTATGCCCACCTGGTTTGTTCCACACTCTCACATTCCTTCGTCCTATTTGAGGTATGGTGAGTTTGCTTATTCTCGTATCCTGGTTACTTTCCTAATGGAGGTGACCGGCTTTCTCACCTA